>JAZNHC010000072.1:0-13462 GCA_045576755.1 Alistipes sp. | reverse complement strand
TAGCGAATACCATCGGGCGAGGTGAATATAATCTCGTCGTAGTGACGCTCGCTCTTCAACTTCTCGATGCAGCGGAACACCGGCTCAATCTTCATCACCATACCGGCCTCGCCACCGAAAGGGTAGTCATCGACCTTGTGGTGCTTATCCTCCGAGTAGTCGCGGATATTATGGATATGTATCTCGGCATAGCCGCCCTCCTGCGCACGCTTCAATATCGACTCGTTCAGAGGCGACACCAAGAGTTCAGGAACAACTGTTAAGATATCTATACGCATAAAATTCAAAATTCAGAATGCAAAATGCAAAATTAAATTCAGAAATTTATTTCTCCGTTGAGTGCTTCGACAACAAATGGATTGTAGAGTGATTCGTGGCCGATGGTACTCTTCTCACCGTGTCCTGGATAAATTATAACCTCGTCGCCCAGAGGGAGAATATTGCCCAAAATCGAGCGAATAATAGTAGGGTAGTCACCACCAGGAAGATCGGTACGACCAATGCTCTCGCGGAAGAGGGTATCGCCCGTAAAGAGCGTTTTCGACTCCTCGTGCAAGAGCGACACACAACCAGGGGTATGGCCAGGCGTAAGGATAACGCGCAATACGGTATTACCGAAGCGCACCTCTCCAACCGCAGCGAGGTCAATATCGATTGTCTCGGGCAATGCTCCCAACTCCATTCCGAACATTGCACCACTTGCGCTACCACTCTTGAGGATTGCAAGGTCGGCCGACAAGGCAGCAAACTTCACACCATAGGTCTCGCGCACAAACTCCACACCGAGGATATGGTCGAAGTGGCAGTGGGTATTTACCGCCAAGACTGGCTTCAACCCCTGCTCCTCGATAAACTCCGCTAACATCCTATCCTCACGAGCCGACAGATTTCCCGCATCGACAACGACACACTCCTTTGTGTCGTCCCAAAGAACGTATGTATTCTCCTGAATCGGATTAAAAACAAAAGTCTTAATATTCATAGTATCTATCAATTATATTCCTGCTATCTTTTTGATTTCGTTCAACTTATTCAACGCCTCCAACGGAGTGAGGGAGTTGATATCGAGTCCCTTGATTTGGTCGCGAATCTGCACCAATACGGGATCGTCGAGTTGGAACATCGAGAGTTGCACATCGGGTTGGCGCACCGCCTCGGCAGCATCGGCAACTCCCTGTGCCGAGACCTTCTTACCACGTTTGCGAAGTTCCCCCTTTGGTACCATATCGCTATTACCATAGGCCTTCTCCAATGCTCCGAGAATAGCTGTAGCACGCTCCACAATCGTCGCCGGCATACCGGCCAATCGCGCCACGTGGATACCGAACGAGTGTTCCGTGCCGCCACGCTCCAACTTACGCAAAAATACCACCGTGCCATCAATCTCCTTGACCGAAACGTGGAAATTCTTCACTCGGTTACAAACCTGCTCCATATCGTTCAGCTCGTGGTAGTGTGTGGCAAAGAGAGTACGAGGATGGGCAGTCGGGTGATTATGGAGATACTCCACCATCGCCCACGCAATCGAAATTCCGTCATAGGTACTTGTACCTCTACCAATCTCGTCGAGCAACACCAAACTACGCTCCGAGATATTATTAAGAATGCTTGCCGACTCCAACATTTCGACCATAAAGGTAGATTCACCCTGCGAGATATTGTCCGACGCACCCACGCGAGTAAAAATCTTGTCGACAATGCCTATCTCGGCCTTCGATGCAGGCACAAACGAGCCCATCTGCGCCATCAGCACAATCAGGGCCGTCTGTCTGAGCAGTGCCGACTTACCCGACATATTCGGACCCGTAATCATCATTATCTGCTGTGACTCGGTGTCAAGCATCAGATCGTTCGGGATATATCGTTCGCCAACCTTCATCAGTGTCTCGATAACAGGGTGGCGTGCAGCTTTCAGCTTAATGGTAGTAGAGTTGTTCAGCTCGGGACGAACATACTTGCGCTCAACTGCCACCACAGCCAACGAGAAGAGGCAGTCGATGCGCGCCACAATCTGAGCATTGCGTTGAATCTCGCGCAGGTAGCTTGTAGTATAAGAGATAAGTTCGTTGTATATCTGCTGTTCCAACTGCAAAATACGCTCCTCGGCACCGAGAATCTTCTGCTCGTACTCCTTCAGTTCCTCGGTAACATATCGCTCGGCTGCAGCCAAAGTCTGTTTGCGAATCCAACGCTCCGGTACCTTGTCTTTGTGGGTGTTTCGCACCTCGATATAGTAGCCAAAGACGTTGTTGTAGCCGATTTTGAGCGACGGAATACCTGTCAGTTCGCTCTCCTGCTCCTGAATCTTCTGCAGCACCTCCTTGCCGTGCAGAGCCACGCGACGCAAATCATCCAACTCTGCCGACACACCATCGGCAATGATACCTCCCTTCTGAATCTGATTAGTTGCAGGATCGGGATAAATAGTCGTGCCTATACGCTGCGAAAGTTCGGTCAGAGGGTTAATATTCGACGCTGCGAGGTGCAGTATATCGCTATCCGACGACTCCAATGCCGCCTTCAGCAATTCGATTGCCTCCAACGAATTCTTCAGTTGGATCATCTCGCGGGGCAGAACACGCAATGAGGCTATACGCGAAGCTATACGCTCGATATCACCCGTCATCGAGAGATGCTCGTTTACGGTTGAGCGTGTGGCTGCATCATTCACAAAGACCTCGACCATATCCTGACGATCTTTGATGCGTTGCAGGTCGAGAATAGGCATTGCAATCCAGCGACGCAGCAATCGCGCACCCATTGCCGTACGGGTTCTGTCGAGAGTGCGTGCAAGCGAGAATGTCGAATCCCCACCCATCGAGGCGAAGAGTTCGAGGTTGCGCGAAGTAAACTTATCGATCCACACATACTCCTCGCGATCCAAACGCGACAACGACGAGATATGGGCTACGTTATTGTGCTGCGTAAACTCGAGGTAGTAGAGGATGGCTCCCGCAGCCGAAATGGCATCGCGCATACCCTCCACACCAAAGCCTTTGAGCGATGGCACCGAGAAATGGGTCTTTAGCTTCCCGTAATTAACCTCGTAGGAGAAAACCCAATCTTCGAGGCAGTAGATATAGTATCGTGAGCCGAAGGCTGCCACAAATCGCTCCTTCAAACCGCGCTGATAGACAATCTCTTTTGGCGCAAAGGAGGAGAGCAGTTTCTCGATGTAGCGGTCATCTCCCTCGGCAACCGAGAATTCACCTGTAGTCAAATCGAGGAATGCCACGCCCGTAGCCGACTGACCGAAATAGACCGACGCAAGATAGTGATTTTCGCGCTGTTCTACGACATTATTTTCGAGTACCACACCAGGTGTCACCAACTCTATAACACCTCGTCTAACAAGTTTTTTAGTCAATTTCGGATCCTCGAGCTGCTCGCAAATCGCTACTCGTTTACCGGCACGCACAAGGCGCGGGAGATACGAATCAATGGCGTGATGAGGGAAACCTGCAAGCTCCACCGTTGCAGCACCTCCATTAGCTCGACGAGTGAGCGTGATGCCGAGTATTGCACTCGTTTCGATGGCATCTGCGCCAAAAGTCTCGTAGAAATCGCCCATACGAAAGAGCAAAATCGCATCTGGATATTGCGCTTTAATCTCGTCATACTGCTTCATCAACTCGGTTTTACCCGAATTTCCGCTCTGCTCCTCACTATTTTTCTTTGATCGTGCCAAAGCCTATCAACTATTTAGGTGTTATAATCGCGCAAAGATAACAAAAGTCTTAGACTTTTAATTAAAAATGGAGAATTAAAAATTAAAAATTATCTATACATCGTCATTACGAAGTAGCGCAGTAACCGCGATAATCTCCCCGTTTTTTTACTGTTGGCTATTAGCCATTAGCTTTTATAGTAAAGACTATTAAGGGGTGTTAAGGTTTTTTCATAAACGCCCTAACACCCCTGACGACTCTAATACTTCTAACGTCTTTAACGTCTCTAACGTTCCTAACGCCCCTACTTAATATAAAACTCCGAGATAGGTTTATATCCCTTCTCCTGCATCAGCGCATCCCAATTTCGGGGTAGTTCGATGCACACCGTTTCGAAACCTCCGCCAGGCATTGTCTGCACCTTGTTTCTACTCGAGTCGCCCGTGATGATAAATGCCGTCATATCCTCCTTCATAGCAGGGATGGTCATCATCTCGCTCTCCGGAGAGTCGTACCACACGGGGGTAGGTGTCATCGATGCCCCCTCAGTGCGGGTGAGATGTCCTCGCCAATTGCGGATTGGGTGGCGTTCCTCGGGATTACTACCCGGATTGGCATAGTAGTTGGCAAATACGCGCTCCTTCAGCGAACGACGAGCCGTACGGATAAGGTCTTGTTCAAGCGCATAAGGTGTACGATATCTCGTTGCGAGATTCTTGGCAATAGGTTTCGTAAGCAGGATGGTACGGTAAGTGAATTGTTTGCCACTACCAAGCGCAAACTGACAACGTTCGGTAATATCCCACGCCAACAGCTCCATAATCTTCTGCGGATTGGTGGTCGAAGGTGCCATATTATTACCCCAGAGCAGTGTAGAGCAGGTTGTAATGGTGTTATCATTCATCATATAACCAAGTCGTGCGTGGTATGGCTTCCAGCCGATTTCGCGACACGCCACCTCGTCCTCCACCAAGCACCAAGGCATAGGATAGCCAAAAGTACCCATACGATTTTGTTTGACGTAGTAGCCAGCAAGGTTCATCAGTGCGAGGCTCATAAATCGTCCTATCGAGGCGTTTGCCGCTTCGTTGATTTCACCCTGTTCGCAGTCTATGCCGAGTTGTCGCGCCACAGGTCCATTCAGCCAACAATATGGCACCCAAGCGTGCGTACTCGCTAATGTACGACGGAACGAGCCTGCACCCATCGCCTTTGTCATAGCGATAAGGATAGGCATATATTCGGGCTTGCAACCAGCCATTACACCATTTACTGCCACGTGCCAAACCGTCGTATTGCGATGCGCAACAGGAAGTACCGCAACCGTTTCATCCCACTTCTTGTCGGTATAGCGCAAAAACTCACTAACCTTCTCGAATGTAGGTGGTGTAATAGGCAGACCGTCCGACCAATTCATCTCGCAGAAGTAGTCATTAACCTCCTGCAACGTACCAAAGAATATATCATCGCGCAGACCGCCCTGATGCCCTTTTGCACTACGAGCCAACTCCTCGGAAGTTATCGGAGATGTCAGAGCCTTCACGATTTGCGGCCACAACACCTCACGCGTATTCTTAATCAACTCGTCGGTGGTGTGCGAAGCGAATGCACCCGGATACTCGGCAACGCGAGGAGCCGGAATGCCATTATTCGTAGAGGTGTAGAACACCTGCTCGGTAAATGTTGGTGCAGCAATAGCCACAGCCGGAATACCGATGTACTCGGCTGCAATGCACGATCCGACCTCCTTCGGAGTACACAATCCACAACCACAGTTACCTGAAATCACGGCATCCACGCGCATCGAACGCAGACGCTCCTGGAACTCATCCTTCGAACGACGTGTAACTCCGGGCGCAGGATATACGCCCGCCGAACCTATCTCATCAAGCAATATAATCTGCGATGTAGGGTAGTGTTTTTCGAAGAGTCGCTTCAACTCGGGATGGGTCGTGCGAGCCATAAAACTACCACCAACAATGGCAATTGTCTTTCCTTCGAGTGTTGTAAGACGTGGAGCCATCTCTATCATCTGCACAGTACCTCTGCCCACAGGTGATACCACCGCAAAGCCGTCACCCTTGACTGCAGTTGCGCCAAGTTCGGTCTTACAATTATCATCACACACGATGCGACTATTTGTCTGTGCCCATACGGTCATTGGCGCAGCAAGCATCAAAATCAGAATTTTTACAATAAGTTTCATTTGTTTTTTTCGATTGATTACGCTATATAAGACAACATCCGTCTCCAAAAGTTAAATTGCGGCGTAAAGAAAGGTTGAAAATGAGCCACTATTCCTCGAAGAATCGCTCGTCGAAATTGACGAAATAGAGCCGTTCTGTAGCACGCGTAATGGCCGTATACAGCCAACGCAGCATATCCTTTGTCATAGACTCATCACCGAACAGACACCTATCCACAAAGACCGCTTTCCATTGTCCACCCTGCGCCTTATGACACGTTACGGCGTACGCAAATTTGATCTGCAATGCATTGAAATAGTCATTTTCGCGAATCTCCTGCAGACGTTTGAGCTTGCTTTTCACATCGAGATAATCCTTCTCAACCTCACGAAATAATCGCTCACTCTCTTCGCGCGTAAGCGATGGCGACTCGGAATGAAGGGTATCTAACATCACCTTACACTCTATTTCCGTATCGTCGTAGTCGCCAAACGATAGGGTAGCCGTAGCAAAGCGAAAGCCGTAGAACTCCTCCACACGTCGCAACCTTCGCAGTCGTGCAATATCTCCATTGGCGATAAAGCTTATCGGGCAGTTCTCGATACGCTCGGTATAGTGATAGTTATTCTTAGCGACCATCAGTATATCACCACTTTCCAATTCCTCTTCTGCCATCAGATTTATACGACGAATACCGTCATTGTAGCGATTTGCACGCTTGTTCGAGCGGGTAATCACAATAGTTTCATCACGTCCGTAGCGATCATAGCAATCCTGCAAAGCCTCCAACAGATCCGTGCCTCCAACAGATTCAACATCCTCGTAATTCAGATCGAAACGTGGAATTTCGTAAATTCCATTCTCGAGCATGCAACGCACAAGAGTAGCGTTAAAGAGTATTCCCGAATTTTGTTCCTGGCGGACAACTTCATCCATCGAGCCGTATACCACATCTCCAAAGTTGCTCATCTCGGCAGAATCGAGTGCCGGACTATAATCGGCACCGACGGGTGGCAACTGCGCATTATCGCCCACCAAAACGAGTCGGCAGTTCCGTCCTGAACGGACATATTGCACCAAATCCTCGAGCAACGAGCCACTTCCGAATTGCACTCCATCCGAGCCCGTATGCGCCGATAACATCGAAGCCTCGTCTACGATGTAAATCACATCTTTATCGCGGTTTATATTAAGTGAAAACTTAGATTCGTACGAAGCATTGGTTCGCTCGCGATAGATATGTTTATGAATGGTTAGAGCCTTCTCTCCCGAGTAGTGCGAAAGTACCTTCGCTGCACGTCCCGTCGGAGCGAGCAACACACTGCGGATGCCCACATTTTTCAGGGCAGCTACAATGGCAGCCACAAGCGTAGTCTTGCCCGTACCGGCATATCCGTTCAAGATAAAAATCGTCGACGGATCGCTCTCTACAAGGTACTCTGCAAATGCATCAACAATTTTTTTTTGATTATTAGTTGGTTGATACAATAATTTTGCGTAAATTTGGCTCGCAATATCGGAGATATTCATCGTTGTTGCTTAATTTTGTACAAACTTAACAATAAAATATCAAAATGGGAAAGAAAATTGCTTTAATTATTCTTCAGGTTCTTTTTGCCGCAGGAGTATTGGCACTTACTTATTGGCTCTACATCCTCATCTCGACTCCTATCAAGTTTGAGATTGCACAGAAGGAGCGCGAGAGTGCCGTTATCACACGCATCAAGGACATCCGCAATGCCGAGCGTCAATTCAAGGCTAAGTATCAGCACTTTACTGCAGATTTTGACTCGCTCATCAACTTCGTCCTCACCGAGACTATGGAGGGTGAGCGCAAGATCATCGACGAGGATGACTCGGTAGCTATGGCCCAGGCTAAGCGTAAGTATGGTCGTAAGTTCAAGAATGTAGAGACGTTCACATTCTCGGTTAAGGATTCGCTCTTCAAGCACCTCACAGCCGAGCAGGTGAAGGAGTTGCGCTACATCCCTTACACCAACAACAAGACTCAGTTTATACTTAATGCCGGTATGCTTACAACCGAGTCCAAGGTGGTTATCCCTGTTGTTGAGTGCCGTGCGCCTTACATCGCATTCCTCGACACAGTGGCTTACCGTCAGGAGATTATCAATCTCATTGATAATATGAAGAACAACTTTAACCGTTATCCGGGCATTATGTTCGGCTCGATGGAGAGAGGTAACAATGAGGCAGGAAACTGGGAGTAATCAGATTTCGGCAAACAAGAAGGTGTCCATTCAAGTAAAATTGGGTGGACGCTCTTTTTCTGTAGAGAATATTGATGTGCCGAAAAACATCAAACAGATAGAGTTCGTCATCGACACTCCGCGTGTTACTCTTGCACCTCGCAAGGAGGTTACACTCGATATAGCATCCGACATTCTGCGTCTTGCAGGCAAACCTTGCCACATCAACGAGCAGTGCGTATGCAGTGATCTGCAAAGCGAGATAGTGGCAATTATCGCTATTGACAAGGAGGCACTCGATGCAATCACCAAGCAATGGGGTAGTCGCGCCACATTTACTTCACCACTTTTGGATATGCGTCACAACGAAGAGTCGTGCATAACCATTGATACAAGCGACGAGGTGGGGTATATACGTCTTTTCGAGAAAGGTCTGCAACGCGCCAAATCTTTCGAGGCGACAACTGCCGAGGATATCTTATTTCACGTAAACGAGTGGATAGGCAATGCTGATCTACCTATATATATAAAAGGTAGTTCGAATGCATCAAAACTACTACACAAATACTACAAACAGGTAATATGCGAATAATTAGCGGCAAATTCAAGGGTAGAGCGATAAACCCTCCGCGCAATCTCCGCGCACGTCCGACGACAGACTTCGCCAAAGAGAATCTATTTAATGTACTGAACAACCTCATAGATTTCGAGGAGTGTGACGTATTGGACCTCTTTGCCGGCACAGGATCTGTAAGCTACGAGTTCGCATCACGCGGCGCACGCAGCGTAACATCCGTCGAGATAAATGCCGTGCATCACGCCTTTATCCGTCGTACAGCCAAGGAACTTGGCGCAGACAATATGTTTGTTGTTAAGGCTAATGCTTTTCTCTATCTACGTAGTTGCCCCAAGAAATTTGACATCATCTTCTCGGATGCGCCCTACGACCTGGAGGGGTTAGAGGAGATTGTTCCGTTGGTTTTGGATGGCGATATATTGAAGGAGGATGGAATTTTCATCTTCGAGCACTCCGATAAGTACGATTTCGCGGAACATCCATATTTTTGGCAATTAAGGAGTTACGGCAGCGTGCAATTTTCCATGTTTAAAAAATAGAAAAAATTATTAAAAAAAGTTGCTAAAAATTTTGCAGAACAAATAATTTGCTCTATATTTGCACTCGCAATCAGCAATGGTGCGTTAGTTCAGCTGGTTAGAATACGTGCCTGTCACGCACGGGGTCAGGGGTTCGAGTCCCCTACGCACCGCCAAGAAGATGACTTGAAAAGGTCATCTTCTTTGTTTTTGTGCGTAGGGAACTCGTCAGCTTGTGGCGCCTCGGCAAACTTGTCTGCGAGTTGTGTCGGTGTTGTATCGCTTTGCGATTACGATGCAAATAGTCGATGCCGACAAGCAAATTTATTACCTTGTCTGCATCGACTCTTCACATCAGACCTTCGGTCTTACACCACCGTTGCATCTCTTGGTTTGCTCTCGACTTCTGCCACCGTTCGAGCCCGTGACATTAGAATTTTGATTGTGATACGCACCGCCAAGAAGATGACTTGAAAAGGTCATCTTCTTTGTTTTTATGCATAGGGCATTCAGTCAGTCGAGGGCGGTGTGGCAGAGTTGTCGGCTTATTCTTTTAGAATGCCTTAGGAACATAGACGCTGCCGTCAGGATTGATAAGGATATAGCTGATCGGAGCAATAGTCTTGCCCTCCCACTCGGCGGCCTTGTCGTTGTAGTTGCAAATTGTGCGACTACCATCGGCATAAGCGGTAAGGAAAAGGTTTTCGCCTACGCAGCGGTGGTCGGTCATCAACTCCTTCTGCAGGTGGCGAACAGGCACAAACTCATCCCACGCGCGCTTAATACGCGGCACATCAGCAAATTTGTAGGTATAGAATATTGGGCGACCGCCATACTCTACAATCTTAAGTGAAATTTTTGGATCAACCACACCATCACCCTCCATCCAACGAGGATCGCCACTACGTTCAATCTTATAGAGGCACTTTCCGCGGGTGTGATTCTGCGTAATGCGGTCGGAGTTGTAGAGGATAATTCCGTGATAAACCAACTCCCACAACGGCAAAACGCCCTCGGCAAACGTTTGCTTGCCATCAGCAATTCGTTTCATATCACGCTCAATGTAGTTGATGTAGTCGATATTTGCAGCAACATGGTCGTGTCCACCCTCACTTGCAGCACCGCCCATCAGCTGCTTCGACATTGCCAGAACCTTGTTCTGTATCACAGCCATCTGCTCAGGTGTTGCAGGGTGGCGTGGATCGGCACAACGATTAGGTGTGGTAGCTGAATAGACATCAATATAGTGGGGACCTCTCACACCTAAATCGGCCATTTTCTTCAACTCCTCGGGTACCCATTTGCTCCACGATGCCACCTGACAGACATTGATACACCAGCCTCCTGCCCAAACATGACCTCTATCGTAGGAACCATCCTTCAACTTACCTGCCCACCAAGGATCCCACATTGGCGAAACGGTATAACCATCGGTGTTTGTTGCATGCAAGGTCATCTGATAGCCCAGCTTTTGCGTCTTTTGGATTAGTCTGCGCAACCCTTCTTCTCCACCAATAGCTGGCTCTACAGGGAAGTGTTGTGGCGTACGGCCATCGTAACCACCATAATTCCAACCTGCAGATACGAATGTTGCCTTATCGACACCAGAGTCCTTGATTGCCTGCACAAACTCCTCTGTCACGCCAAAAGGCATATGTACAACCAAAGGCCACTCGGTCTCCTTCGTAAAGTCGGCCTTAACTCGAGCAGCACCAAAGGCCCAATCGTCGGCAATAGGCTTAGCGGCATGTGTCTGAACGCGTATAACAATCGCCTCGGTGAGATACTCCAACTCTGGAAACTCCTTCATTCGCTCCTTGATTGGCTTTACACCACTATTTTCGATTTGATATTTTTGATAAGCCTTTGCAACATTGACATAGGTCGCCTTCTCGCCCTTAAAGCAGTTGTAATCGACAACAATATCTTGATAGAGATCGAAATATTTACGCACCTTATCGGAAAGGAATCGCAACACCGACTCGTACTCGCCATTCTCTACGCGTACAAAATGATGATAGTCGAAACGCCACTGCTTGACGTGTCCCCACCACATTGTCGAGCCACGCTTGAGCGAATATATCGGAAGGATATTTTTTGACTTGCAATAGTTGCCATTATCCTTGTCGAAATGGCCATAGACACCACGACAATTCATCCAATAGCCCTCGTCGCCCTTCTTAGCCTTCATAAACGAGGGTAAAACCTCTACACCCCAAACATCATCGGCAATGTGTTCCTTTGGGATTGTCAGACGCAATCCCTCGCTGCACTTCACAAGTTTGTACTTGCGCACAACAACCTTTGTATTCGCGTCCGATACAGGCTTGGAATACAACTTCTCATCCATAGGTTTACCGTGCAGAAAACGCACTTCCACGCTTTGTGCCGACAGATTGCCATACGACAATAGCAATGCAGCAACAAAAGCGAATACAAAATACAATCTCCTCATAATTTAGGTATTTCTGTAGTTAAAGGTATTATTTCGTAGCCACAGCCACCAAATCGAAACACTCCATTCCCGCCTTGTATGGCACGATGGAGTAGTCACTCGTAGTAATTGAGTCGGTAAGCTCGGTATTTTTCTTATGCAATGACCTGCGATTGAGCCTATTCAACAGATCGTATGGCTTCTGCAACAACACTCTTGGAAGACGGTGTTGCAAGTCTAAGATGTCAAATCGTGTAATCTTACGCACGCTTGCGCGATTCTTACGGTAATAATCCATTATCTTTTCGTTGCCGACAACGCCGAACAGCTCTACTTTCGAGAAGTGACACTCCAACAGATTACGCAATTCGTCGGCATTATATTCGCGCACATGCCAAGGGTTGCGAGTGAGCGACATCGGGGCGTGTGGTGTCGAAACTACAAACTTTCCTCCCGGGCGCAACACACGCGCCACCTCACGCACAAAGTCGATATCCTCCTCGATATGCTCGATAACTTGGAACGACACCACCGCATCGAACGAACAATTCTCGAAACCGATTGGGGGCACTTCCATATCGTAGTACTCGACATTTTCGAGCTGGAGGGGCTCCGACGGCAGATTCTTGTCAATCGTAATAAATCGCGTTGCTTTTGGAGCTATTATCTCTACGCCATAACCCGAGCCGGTACCAATTTCGAGGATATCTCCACCGACCATAGTGGCAGCGTGATGATACGCCAACACCGAGCGTTGGAACACGTAATTATCCGATTTTTCGAGCGACACACGCTCTGCGGTTGCGATTTTCGACATAAGTTCTTAGCTATTAGCCTTTGGCTATTTTTAGTTTGGCACAAAATTAAAAAATTTTACCCACAATACCACAACTCTCGAAAATAATTTCTAAATTTGTGGTGCAGTCCTCGGATTGCAGACATATTATTAGTGAAAGTGTTTCGCTAATCCTTGACAGTAAAATTTGGCGATTTTAGAACACAAGGATAGGCAATAAAGCACTCGTCACCGCATTTGGTATATCATTTTCTATATACCAATCGGTGTGAGGTATTGTTTATTTGTGTTCGGGCTACGCCAAATGCCTACTGTCAGATAAACGAACTGCCTCACACTTTCTTTTTATATTAACCGCACATTCGGGGCAGGTGGGCAAACTTAAATTAAATTTTTATGAAACGTTTTTATATTTTAGCGTTACTATTACAGATGTCGCTATCTGCCATTTACGCTCAACCTACAAAAATCATTTATGCAGAACCTGGCAAAGATTGGACAGTTTTATCTTGTATGCCAATAGTTAAAGGAAATGTAGATATGGTAACCGTAGCAGAATACGAGTTAAAAGAAGTTTATGGAAAACTTACAAAAGGCAAACAACTTTCAATGAACAACACTTACACTTTCAAATTTAACGAGCAAGGTATCATCTATGAGAGCGTTCTTCTTGTCTCCAACGAATTGTATCACAAAACACTTTACACATATGACACAGAAAAAAGGTTAGTAGAGGAAGTGTTCCAAAAGGGCACAAAAGAAGAAAAAACCATGTATAAATACGATGCCAATGGAAGGAGGGTTTCTTATTCAAGATATGACAAAGATGGTAGTTTAATAGGAAGGGGTATCTACAGGTATAATGAAATGGGGAAATTAATAGAGGAAATTGGGAAAAAGTATAATTCTTACAATAATAGTGGCTGGGAAGATTATCAAAAACTATATAAGTATGACACAAAAGGCAATATGACAGAATACAACCCTTGTAAAGCAGACCGAAAAACAACTTATGATTACGATTCTAATGGAAAATTAGTAAGGGAGATTCAATACAACGGATTCTCAAGATCGCA
>JAZNHC010000071.1:0-3692 GCA_045576755.1 Alistipes sp. | reverse complement strand
TTCTTTTTTCTTATATTTTCTATAATAGAATAAATGCTGCTTATCACTCAAAATGCAACATGTTGATTTGTAGCGTATTAAAATTTTGCAAAATTACGCTTTTTACGAGTTATTAACAATTTCTGCGAAAATCGAAAAAAGTCCAAAAAAATCTATATATTTGTGATTATCAAACACTCAAAAACCAATCGTTATGAGAAACATATACCGCATTTGCGCTGCATTATTGTCGCTTCTATTTGTGGCTTGCACCACCCCGGGAAATGAAGAAGAACCGGCTGCAACATACCTCAAAGTGACTCCTTCCGAGATAACATTTGACGAAAATTCCGACAATACCTTTGTAGTGGATACCGATGGCGCGTGGGAAATCACCGTTTCGGACAAGGTTAAACTCTCTGCCAAAAGTGGAGATGCAGGATTATCCACGGTTCGAATAGTCGAGGTAACATCCTCCTCAACCCAAACGATAATTGTGCGCACACCGAGCAATGCAAAGCTTGTCGGTTTGGTCAAGGTTGTGCCAAGCGACAGTAACAACGACACACCCAATAACCCGACTCCGACCACCACACTCTACTACGACAATTTTGATGGCGACACCTCCTACTCCAACTGGGCAAACAACAGCACCGCGTGGCAAAACCCGACGGGCGAGGGTGTCGAAAATGTAACATACAACTCCTCCTACGTAAAGATTAAGAATGACGGTTACGGCTCGGCAAGCAGGTACACAGGCGCTTCGGGCGAGAGCTATGTAAACATCTACAAACCAAGCAATAACACTCCATATTTCGAAGTGTGCAACATCTCTGCCAATGGCGAAAATAATTTCACACTTTCATTTGGAGCGATATTCAATTCTTCGCACTGCGCACTCTACATCAAGGGCGACGATTCGGAGTGGAAGAGGCTCGAATACACCGGCGCCACAACCTACAATTCGTGGGCAGTAGCCAAGGCTTCATTCTCACTCACAAACAGTGTCGAGAAGCTGAGTTTCCGTTTCGAGCCGATAAGCGCCGAAGCAACTTATGGTTGCAACCTTGACGATCTTCGCCTTGAAACATCGGAGGGTGGTCAAACCATTGATTTCGGGGTAAAAAAGGAGTATAGATGGGCGGAGTTGCCGAGGGACAATCCAGACAAGTACAAGTCCGAATATGTCTATGGCAAACATTGGACTACCACATACTCCTCGAAAAAGAGGGTGCGTAACTACTTCTACTGCTACGATGTACGCCGCCACTCACCGATGTGGGTAGCACACCCACAACACGCTATATATGAGGAGGGTGGCAAAACACGCCCTGCAAGCGACCCTTGGGCTTGCGACCCATATCTGACCGAGAACGAGTCGGCAACTATCTACCCGATAAATGGCTACACATGTTCGTTGCGAACCTACTACGACAGCTCATATCAAAATTTCTATCAGTGGGGGCGAGGACATATGTTGCCTTCGGGTTATCGTGGGTGTGGCGACAGGAACAATCCCGCCGAGATAAACAAGCAAACCTTCTATTCGAGCAATGTGGCAGCGCAGCGTTCAACCTCGGAGGTTAATGAGGGAAAGGATTGTGCATTCCAGATATTGTGGAGTGCCGCCGAGAAGAAAATTCAGGACAACTACATCTGCTCGGACACCCTCTATGTGGTGTCGGGAGCGCACTTTGCACACGAAAACACAACGGCAACCGATGCAAACATATACTACATACCGGAGTATTGCAAGACCTGCGTCGTGCCGACACACTTCTACAAGATTGTACTTCGTACAAAGAGTGGCAATACGGGCAAGGCTATTCAGGAGTGTTCAGCAGACGAGTTGAAGGCTGTGGGCTTCTGGTTCTCGAATACCGACATTGACGAGCAGACAGGTCTGAAAGAGCCTACATTGAGCAAAGCTCATATGCGCTCGATCGATGAGATTGAGCAACTTACGGGCAATGAGTTTGACTTCTTCCCTGATATTCCGGAATCGGTGGAGGCATCGTTTAACGCCTCGGAGTGGGGTTTCTAAAGCCGCAGAACGGACAAAAAAGTAAGAGTGGAGAATTACCTCTCCACTCTTTTTTTTACTAAAAAGTGCTCTATTTGAAGGCGAAAGCAAGAATATCGGGCAGCGACTCACGCCAAAACGCCCAATTATGTTTGCCATTGCGGACACGGAACTCGACAGCGACCTTTTCGCGCTTCATCTCGGTGAAAAAATCGAGGTTTGTATGGATAATACCATCGTCATCTCCGCAGTCCAACATCCAGCGTACGGTGCGTAATTTTTCAATCTCCTCGGCAGTGGCATTTCGTAGGAATTCAACAGGCGAAGTTTGCGCTACAGACCATAGCCAGCCAATGTCATAATTCGACGGAAGTGAAGGGCGATAACGATGGTCTAAAAGGCCGCTTGTAGAGTATGCCGAACAGAAAAATTCAGGGTGTCGTTGAGCATAGACAAAGGAGCCTCCGCCGCCCATCGAAAGACCCGCTATAGCTCGCCCCTCTTTCGTTGCTATAGTTCTGAATTTCTGGTCTATATGAGGAATAAACTCATTGAAGAAAAAGTCCATATAGCTCCAACCGCGAACATTAAAATAGCCCATATTTTTTCCGCCATTTCTCTTGCCCTCACCCCTCGCATCGGGGGTTACCACAATCATCTTTTGAGCCACTCCGCGAGCAAGCGTTTCATCTATAATCTTCTGCATATTTCCACGCTCCTCTTCAACCCACGACCTATCGGTTCCCCAAGCTCCGTGAAGCAGGTAGAGAACAGGGTATTTTTCATCCGATTTGTCATATCCGTCAGGCAGGTAAACCGAGTATGTCTTCTCCACACCAAGGATAGCACTCTTCAGTGTAAATCTTTCAACTTTGCTCTGTGCCTGTAACGACAAAACCACAGCAAAAATAGAGAACATAACTGTTAAATTCCTTTTCATACTAACCACTTTTTGCTTAATGTTTTCACAAAGATAGCAAATCTTTCGCTAAAACTTGGTGTTGCGTTACACAAAAATAACTATCTTTGCGCTCTGAATGTACGCATATGCGCGTATGCGGGTGCCTTGCGAGAGTCGAAGGACCCAAATCAAAGATGGAGAGAACTAAAAAACACAATAATATGGAATACAATTTCAAAGAGATTGAACAGAGATGGCAGAAGGAGTGGCAGGAGCGCGGCATCTACAAGGTTGATGTAGATAATTCGCGCCCTAAGTTCTATGTATTGGATATGTTCCCATACCCATCGGGAGCAGGCTTGCACGTAGGACACCCACTCGGATATATCGCCTCGGATATCTACTCGCGCTACAAGCGATTGTGTGGTTACAATGTTTTGCACCCAATGGGTTACGATGCCTTTGGCTTGCCTGCCGAGCAGTATGCAATTCAGACAGGTCAGCACCCTGCCGTAACCACCGAGCAGAATATCGCCCGTTACCGTGAGCAGCTGGATAAGATAGGCTTCTCCTACGATTGGAGCAGAGAGGTACGTACCTGCGAGCCTGAATACTACAAATGGACACAGTGGGCATTCTTGAAAATGTTCGCTCACTACTACAATAACGCTACCCAAAAGGCAGAGCCTATCGCAGACCTCGTAGCACACTTCGAGAAGCATGGCACCGAGGGTGTTGATGCTGCTTGCACCACAGAGTTGCACTTCTCGGCCGAGGAGTGGAACGCCA
>JAZNHC010000070.1:0-18243 GCA_045576755.1 Alistipes sp. | reverse complement strand
AAGATCCTGCCACACAACTTCAACGAGCTTATTTCGGCATCCATAGCCCACCTGAAGGGCGAGGAGTTCCAACTCTATCCCGACTTCCCGACGGGCGGTATGATCGACGTATCGCGCTATAACGACGGTTTGCGTGGTGGTGCAGTGAAGGTGCGAGCCAAGATTTCGAAGCTCGATAAGAACACCCTTGCCATCACCGAGATACCGTTCTCGACCACTACCGAGAGCATCAAGGATTCGATTTTGAAGGCAAATGCCAAGGGCAAGATCAAGATTCGTCGCGTGGACGACAACACAGCACGCAAGGCGGAGATTATCGTGCAGGTGGCAGCAGGTGAGTCGTGCGACAAGACCATCGACGCACTCTACGCCTTCACCTTGTGCGAGGTGTCGATATCGCCAAATGCCTGTGTCATCAAGGACGACAAACCTGCCTTTATGGGTGTTAGCGACATCTTGCGACACTCGGCAGAGCATACCAAAGGGTTGCTGAAACGCGAGCTGGAGATAGCCTTGGCAGAGCATAACGACGCTTGGCACGCCGCATCGTTGGAGCGCATCTTCATCGAGAACAAACTCTATCAGCTGATCGAGGGTTGCAAGTCGCGTGAGGAGGCTTATGCTGCGGTAGACAAGGGCTTGGAGCCATTCAAACAGCTGCTCCGCAAGGAGGTCACCATCGAGGATGTGCAGCGTCTGACCGAACTTAAGTTCATCCGTATTTCGCGCTTCGACTCGGATAAGGCTGATAACGAGATCAAGCAGATCGAGAAGGATATCAAGCAGGTCAAGTACGACTTGGCGCACCTCACCGAGTATGCCATTGCCTACTTCGAACACATCCGCGACAAGTATGGCAAGGGCAAGGAGCGTCTGACCGAGATCCGCGAGTTCGATTCGATTGAGGCTACTAAGGTTGCCGTATCGAACGCCAAACTCTATGTCGATAGGGAGAACGGCTTCTTCGGCATCGGCAAGCAGATGAAGGATGCGGAGTATGTGTGCGACTGCTCGGATATCGACGATGTGATCATTATCTTGCGCGATGGACGCTATGTCATCAAGAAGGTGGCAGAGAAGTGCTTCGTAGACAAGAATATATATTATATAGGTGTATTCAATCGTAACGATGAGCGTACCATCTACAATGTGCTCTATCGTGACGGTAAGGGTGGTGCTATTATGATGAAGCGATGCGCCATCAAGGGTATCACTCGCGACAAGGAGTACGACCTGACGAAGGGTACACCAAAGAGCGATATTTTGTATCTCTCGGTCAATCCGAATGGCGAGGCTGAGGTGCTGAAGGTCTACTTCCGCCCACGCCCACGTCTGAAGAAGATGATTGTCGATTTGGACTTCTCGGATTTGGCAATCAAGGGACGACAGTCGCAGGGTAACCTCTTCTCGCGTTACCCAATCCACAAGATTGTTCTGAAGGAGAAGGGTGTTTCGACCCTCGCAGGTCAGAATATCTGGTGGGACGAGGATGTACGTCGCCTGAATAGCGACGGACGCGGTGTGTTGCTTGGTGAGTTCAAGGGCAACGATAAGATTGTGGTGTGGACAGCAAAGAACCTCGCCTACATCACAGGCTTCGACACACAGCAGCACTTCCCTGACGATACGGTGCGTGTTGAACGATACGAGCCCGGCAAGATATACAACCTCTGCTACTTCGACAATGAGCAGGGCTACTACTATATGAAACGTTTCCAGCTCGAGCAGACCGACAAGGCACAATACTTCCTCGATGAGGATGGCTCGGCACGCTTCGAGTGTATCTCGAGTGCCAAGGGTGTCGAGTTGCAGATAACCTACAAGGGTGCACAGGCTTCGCGTCCTGCCGATACAATCAGCGTGGAGGAGTTCGTGGGAGTCAAGTCGTGCAAGGCAAAGGGAAAGCGATTGACCACTTTCGATGTCGATACCTTGACCTTTATCGAGCCTGAGGTTGTCGAGCCCGAGGAGCCGGAGAGTGAGACGGAACCAACCGACGAGGAGCCTGTAGAGAAGGTTATCGAGGTTGAAGAGGAGAAGATGACGGTGGTACAGCCGGTTGATAACAGCGGCATCCCAATCGAGATTATCCGTAACGATATCGACGAAGGCAACTCGGAACAGTTGAACCTGTTCTAAGTGTTTAGAGTACAGAGAACAGAGTACAGAAAACAGAGAGCTAATTTTGCATTTTGCATTTTGAATTCTGAATTTTTAATTTAGCTAACAGCTAAGAAAAATGCGCCTCTATTTGGTAGGATATATGGCGACAGGTAAGAGTACCATAGGTCGCAAGGTTGCCAAACGCACCGAACTGCCCTTCTTCGACACCGACAAGATGGTCGAGGAGGCTGAGGGTGCCGAGGTGGCCGATATCATAACCTATGCCGGCGAGGAGTATTTCCGCGAGGCAGAGCGCAGGGCTTTGGAGGCTACGGCTGCAGAGGAGAGTGCCGTTATCTCAACGGGAGGAGGATTGCCCGTGTGGGGCGATAATCAGGCTTGGATGGCCGAACACGGCATCTCGGTCTACCTGAAGCGCACGCCCGAGCAGATACTCTCGCGTCTTTCGCCTCACGGACGGCAGAAACGACCAAAGCTGAGAGGGCGTAGCGACGAGGAGTTGTTGCAGTTTATGCACGAACACCTTGCCGAACGCGAACCCGTTTATATGAAGGCAGACGTTGTTATGGATGGCTCCGAGATGAGCGATTGGGAGATTGCGGACAAACTGTGTGAACTTGTTAAGAGAGATAGACAATGCGACCTATAGGAGTGTTTGATTCGGGCTTAGGAGGTATCTCGGTGTGGCAGGCGTTGCACGATGCGTTGCCCTACGAGTCGTTGATATACCTCGGTGATGGTGCGCGTTGTCCCTATGGCTCACGTAGCGAGGCGGAGGTGCAGGCCTTTACCGACGAGGCTGTCACAAGGTTGCTTGATGAAGGGTGCAAGATGATTGTTGTGGCTTGCAATACGGCTACTGCAGTTGCTATCAAATACCTGCGCGAGAAGTATGCCGATGTGCCGTTTGTGGGGCTGGAGCCTGCTGTTAAACCTGCGGCATTGGCAACGAAAACGGGCGTTATCGGCGTGTTGGCTACCGAGCGTTCACTGCAGGGCGACCACTTCCGACGTGCCGAGGAGAGGTATGGTGCTGAGGTGAAGATATTGAAGGCTGTAGGCGAGGGCTTTGTCGAGGCTGTGGAGCAGAACCGCGAGGATGCTCCCGAGACGGCAGAACTTGTCCGCAAGGCGGTGTTGCCATTGGTGGAGGGCGGAGCAGATAAGATTGTTCTGGGTTGTACCCACTATCCCTTCCTGCGCGATGTGATAGCCGATGTTGTGGGCGAAGGTGTCGAGATTGTCGATTCGTCGGAGGCTGTTGCACGCAGGGTGTCGGCGCTGCTCGATGAGTACGATATGAGAGCAGAGGAGGGCAGTACACCCGAGTATCGCTTTTTGAGCTTTGCTGACGAGAATTACGTGGCGAAGTTGCACGATAAGGCGTTTAAGATGAAGAAAAAATAGACGAGAATATGAGCAAGAATAGTAAAAATAAGAGTCAGTCGCGTGCCGAGCAGCGTCGCAAGGAGCAGGAGGCAAAACGCAATCAAGAGATTATCGAGAGCGATGGCACCCGTACCACGTGGGAGACAATATGTTGGGTCGGGGGCTTGATCATAATGCTCTTTTCGCTCTATGTATTTGTGGCGTGCGTGGCGCATCTCTTTGTGTGGGAGAGCGACCTCGGGGCATTGAACAACAACCCTAATGATGCAGCAGTGTCATACCGCAACACCTGCGGAATGATGGGCGCAACGATAGCAAACGGACTTATCGGCGAGTCGTTCGGACTGTTTGGTGTGCTTATCCCTGTTATCGGAATGTTGTTCGGAGGTATACTCTTGCTCGAGCGTTCGCGTGTGTTGTGGCGCACGGCTATATCCATCATCCTTATCACCATCTTCGGCTCGCTCACTTTGGCAGCCATCACGGGCGCTGACGGTGCCTTTGGCAGCGGCTGGGGCGGAGGCTACGGTATTGCCGTGAACGACTTCCTGCGTGATAATATTGGTGGCTCGGGCGTGGTATTCCTGCTTGTGGCTTGCTGGATCTTGACGGGCGTTATCATCAATCTCCACTTCATCGACTTCCTCAAGCGCACAACCGAGAATAGTGTCGAGCAGAGCAAGGGTGCATTGTCCTCGCTCAAGGCACGTATTGCCAATTTGCGCATCCGCAAGGAGCGTAAGAATGATGCAGTCGAGGCTGTCGATAAGGTGCGCGTTATTGGTGGCACTAACGAACAAGACGAAGCCGAGGAGGAGGTGACATACCCTGACTATCCTGCAATCGACGATATGGAGGACGAGACTCCGCAGACGTGGGACAACGAGTCCGAGGAGGTGGTGCCTGCACCGCAGGTTGTCGAAGCACCTGCTGTAGCACCTGCCGAGCAGGTCGAGCAACCAACAGCACCCGAGGATAAGGCTCCGCAGTCGAATATCGATGTGGTGGAGGTCTACGAACATACCGAGGAGCAACTCTCATCCGAGGAGATCGACAAACATCGTCCGTTCAACCCCGATAGCACTCCTGATTACAAGTTCCCGAGTGTGGATTGTCTTGTAAACTACGAGAGTGGTGTCGAGGTGTCGAATGACGAGATCGAGCAGAATAAACAGCGTATCGAGGAGACTTTGGGCAACTTCGGAGTGCCTATTATCTCGATGACGGCTACGATAGGTCCTACCGTTACCTTGTATGAGATTGTGCAGGAACCGGGTGTTAAGATTGCCCGTGTGCAGGGTTTGGAGAAAGATATTGCGCAGTCGTTGAAGGCGCTTGGTATCCGTATTATCGCCCCAATCCCAGGCAAGGGAACTATCGGTATCGAGGTGCCAAACCGCAATAAGGAGACCGTGTCGATGCGTTCGGCTATCCAGTCGGAGCGTTTCCAAAACTATAAGGCGGAGCTGCCTGTCGTTATTGGTCGCACAATCCAGAACGAGAATTTCGTCTTTGACTTGGCGAAGATGCCTCACTTGCTCGTTGCAGGTGCTACGGGACAGGGTAAGTCGGTGGGCTTGAATGCCATTATTGCATCGTTGCTCTACCGCAAGGATCCTTCGCAGTTGAAGTTCGTGCTGATCGATCCTAAGACCGTCGAATTCTCGCTCTATGCGAAGTTGGAGAAGCACTTCTTGGCAAAGATGGAGTCCGAGGATGAGGCTATCGTCAAGGACCCGAAGAAGGCTGTCTATACGCTCAATTCGCTCTGTGTGGAGATGGAGAACCGTCTGGCAAAGTGCGGTAAGGAGGGCGTACGAAATATTGTTGAGTACAACGATATGGTGCGTAGTCGCAAGATCGAAGACGATATTATGCCGTATATTGTGGTTATAATTGACGAGTTTGCCGACCTGATTATGACCGCCAAGGAGGTCGAGCAACCGGTTATGCGCCTGGCTCAGAAGGCGCGAGCTATCGGCATCCACCTTATCGTGGCAACACAGCGACCTGATGTGAAGGTTATCACGGGAGGTATCAAGGCGAACTTCCCTGCACGAATCGCCTTCCGCGTGATGCAGATGATCGACTCGCGTACCATTATTGACCAACCTGGAGCAAACCAGCTTATTGGTCGTGGCGATATGCTCATGTCGAATGGTGGAGAACTTACCCGTATTCAGTGTGCCTTTGTCGATACACCGGAGGTGCGCGATATCGTGGAACATATCTCCAATCAGCCGATGCCGTATCCGAACGGAACATATCTGTTGCCTGACTACGAGGATGCGAACTCTTCGGGCGGCTCGGATGCAAACTTCGGTAGCGAAAGCGGTGCGCCACGTCAGTTCGACGAGCACTTTGCCGATGTTGCCCGCGATGCAGTTGTCAATGGCAAGCTCTCGACATCGTCTATTCAGAGCATATATAATGTCGGCTTTAACCGCGCAGGACGTATCACACGCCAGCTCGAACAGGCAGGTATCGTAGGCCCTGCAAATGGCTCTAAACCTCGCGATGTGAAGATTCACGACCTGATGGAGTTGGAGGAGTTGTTGCAAAAATTGGGAGTACAGTAGCCTTATGCGTAGAGTTCTATTAACAATACTTTTGTCTGTTGCCTTGTCGTTTGCGGCAGTGGGGCAGGGTGTGCAACGCCTCGAAAGTATCTCGCGTCACTACTCGGCAATAGGCAACTACAAGATCGATTTCGAACTGCGTATCGAGGGTACGGTGCAACGCGGTGAGTTGGTTGTGTCGGGCAAAGACTCGTATATGCGGGTAGGCGATACGGAGGTCTTTGTTGTGGACTCGGTGCGCTATGAGGTGCGTCGTGCTTCGAAGGAGATTGTCATCGATAGAGCCGATCTGTACGAGAAGGAATTGCTCAATCCGACGAGCGGCTTCGAGAGTATGAAGAGCGACTACAATATCGAGGAGTGCGAGCTTGGCGGCATCCCTGTAATCCGCCTCACTCCGAAGAAGAGCGGTGAGACGATATACATCTTCACAGCGTCGGATGGAGTGAGCATAGAGAAGGCTCAATATGTCGCCGGTGAGAATAGGGCAGAGCTGGTGGTGTTGCGTTGTCAAAAGGACAAAATAAGCCTGCCAAAGTTCTCAAAAGATAGCTATAAAGGGTTTGAGACGATAGATTTTCGATAAAAATGTAAAAAAATCGGAGTGAAATTTTGCAGATTAAGAAAAAAGCCCTAAATTAGTAGTGCGAAAGAATAACAATCAAAGAAATAACACTTAAAAATTGATTTTTTATGATTATCACATTTAACGAATTGCGCCGTATTAAGGATAGACTCCCAAGCGGTAGCTCACAGCGTATTGCAGATGAGTTGGGTCTCGATGTAGAGACCGTACGTAACTATTTCGGTGGAAAGCACTTTGACGC
Organism: Alistipes sp.; assembly: GCA_045576755.1. Lineage (GTDB taxonomy): Bacteria > Bacteroidota > Bacteroidia > Bacteroidales > Rikenellaceae > Alistipes. Next base: position 11,324 of record JAZNHC010000070.1, on the reverse strand, counting down.
TAAGGGTTCGGTAGGTGTTCACTTCGAGCAGGGTCCTGACGGTGGTGTTGTAACACTCGATGATACAGCTATCCTTGATGTAGCAATGCGTATCTTGAACGAGTTGGAGAAATAATTTCTAAAACTGAAATTAAAGGGTTGCTTTCGCAGGAGGCAACCCTATTTTTCGGAATAATAACACTGAAAAGAGTAGAAAAATGAAGAGATTTTTAATGGCTGTAGTATGTGTGGCAATGGCGTTGTCCGTGTCGGCACAACAGAAGAAAAAGGTCCCAAATTTGAGGTATATTGATGCCACAGAATTGACCATGATTGGTAAGTTGTGCGAAACTACCAACCCTTACCATCGTGTCGAGGTGGATAAGGTTGAGGGTATCTCTAAGAATGAGGCTCAACTGCTCAAAATGTCGTCAGGCTTGGCTATTGCATTCAAGACCAACGCTCTGTCAATCTATGTAAAGGCAAAGTTTGGACCTAACTCGATTTGGCGTCAATACACTCCACTTTCTGCGACTACGGGCTTCAACCTCTTTATTAAAGATGAGAATGGCGAGTGGACTTGGGCCGCTTCCAGAGCGCACAAAGTGCTTCCTCACCCTCGAAATTTTGATAAAATGGCAGAGCCATTGCATATTATCTCTGGCTTATATAGAGGCGAGAAAGAGTGCCTGCTCTATCTCCCTCTCTTCTCCGAGTTGGAGGGGTTGGAGATTGGCGTTAATCCGAGAGCTACGGTTGAGGCGTTGGAGAATCCTTTCCGCCACAATATCGCAGTCTTTGGTTCGAGTTTTACTCACGGCTCGTGTGCTTCGGGCGCTGGCTTGACTTGGCCTGCATTCCTCTCTCGCTCAACAGGTTTGCACCTATGCTCGTTCGGTATGTCGGGCAACAGTAAGTTGCAACCATACCTCGGCGAGGTGTTTGGAAAGACCAAGGCAGATGCGCTTATCTGCGATGCCTTCTCGAATCCTAATATCGAGCAGATTGACACTCGTATCCGTCCATTTATCGAGGCAGTGCGTAATGGTAATCCGAATATCCCGATTATCTTCCTCAATACCATCTACCGTGAAAGTCGAAACTTCTCGCCTGGTTACGAGAAGAGAGAGCAGGAGCGTATCAATTTTGTAGAGGAGACTTTGGCTAAGGTAACGAAGGAGTACAAGAGTGTCTATTTCGTAAATGTTCCAGACCAGACAGGTACTGACCATATCACCTCTGCCGATGGAACACACCCATACTCGTATGGTTACCACCGTTGGGCGCAGGCTATTGAGAAGCCGATTCTTAAAATACTCAAAAAGCACAAAATCAAGTAAATTGCTATTTTTGCAAACAATATAGAACAATAAATATAGTATATTATGAAGAGATTTTTAGTAGCACTCGTTTGTGCGGCACTTGTAGTGTCTGTGTCGGTTGCTCAGAAGAAGGAACCGGTTATCAATTATGTCGATGCAACGACCCTGACTTTGATGGGTAAGTTGTGCGAGACAACCAATCCGTATCATCGTGTAGAGGTTGCCAACATCCCTGAGATTTTGGAGAAGGAGGCGAATCTTTTGAAGATGTCTTCGGGCTTGGCTATCGCATTCAAAACCAACGCTACATCTATCTACGTGAAGGCTAACTATGGTCCTGCAAGTTCGTGGAACGGCTACGCTCCATTGGCTTCGACCACCGGCTTCAGCCTCTTCATCAAGAAGAACAGCGAGTGGACTTGGGCATCGTCGAAGGTACACAAAGTGCCACCAACAAAGAATAATTTAGACAAGTTGGCAAAGCCGTTGGCTGTAGCTAAGGGACTCGTCAAGGGCGAGAAGGAGTGCATCCTCTATCTCCCTCTCTACTCCGAGCTTCTTTCGTTGGAGATTGGTGTGAACGAGGGTGCAACCATCGAGGCGTTGCCAAACCCTTTCCGTCATAATATCGCAGTCTTTGGTTCGAGTTTCACTCACGGTTCGTGCGCGTCGGGAGCAGGTCTTACCTGGCCGGCATTCCTCGCGCGTGCTACGGGCTTGCACATGTGTTCGTTCGGTATGTCGGGCAATAGCAAGTTGCAGGCTTACCTCGGTGAGGAGTTCGCCAAGACGAAGGCAGATGCCCTTATTTGTGACGCTTTCTCCAACCCTACAGTGGCGCAAATTGGCTCACGCATTCGTCCATTTATCGAGGCTGTACGTCGTCACAAGCCGGATATGCCTATCATCTTCCTGAATACAATCTATCGTGAGAGTCGCAACTTCTTCCCTCGTAGCGAGAAGAAGGAGCAGGGCCGTATCGAATATGTCGAGAAGATAATGGCAGAGATCGTTAAGGAGTACAAGAATGTCTACTTTGTGAATGTTCCCGATCAGACCGGTACCGACCATATAACTTCAGCTGATGGAACTCACCCATATTCGTATGGATATCACCGTTGGGCTCAGGCTATCGAGAAGCCAATTCTCAAGATCTTGAAGAAACACAAGATTAAGTAGACTACAAGTCCGTAAGTGATTATAACAGAGTGAGGTGTCGCCAGATACCTCGCTCTTTTTTGTTTGACATTGCTATGCCTCTTTTAAGAATCACGAATTTATTGTTTAGCGATAATAAAAATGCATATATGATAAATTTATGCGTCAATTGTTTTTATATAAAATATAAAATCCCTATATTCGCACCTTGATATGATTAGATTTAATATATAAATCGATCAACAGAGAATAGTTCGCGATATTTTACATCTCCTTGCATTAGCCAAGGAGGTGTCAATAGTTTATTTTTTATGAAAATATTTCATGGTTTAGCAGTTTGCTTACTTTCGGCATTGTCGTTGGTGTCGCTTTTGGGATGCGACAATACGGGTAGTGGCTACATAGCTTCATTGACGCTATCGGAGAATAGCGCAGTATTTGGCAGCTCCGGAGGCGAGAAATTTATCACGGTCAGAGCATTCCCCGAGGATATTGCTTGGGAAGTTGTGTCGAAGAACGAATGCGATTGGTTCAGCTATTACGAGAATAGCGAAGGCGTATCGGTTATTGCACAGCCAAACTACTCGTCCGAGGTACGAAAGGGTAGTATCGAGCTGATAAGCCCGAGTGGCGAGTTTAAGGCCTATACACTTGCGGTTGTTCAGGAGGCAGCTGCGGAGTTGGAATTCTCGACAAGCGCACCATCGTCCCTGCTCTTTGACTCCGAAGGCGAGGTGCTTTCGTTTGCGACCTACTCATCGTTCCCATTGGAGATATCGGGTACCCCCGAGTGGATTGTTGCCGACTATGACGAGGTCGAGAAGTCGCTGACACTCACAGCGTCGCAGAATGTCGGTAGCGAGCGTCGTCGTGGCGAGATCGTTTTGTCGAGTGGTGCAGGTAACCAAAGCCGACGCATCGTCATTGCAGTCGAGCAGATGACAAGAACCGAGAATAGCTACTTAAACCTTGTAGGCAAGTGGGAGATCCGAGCAGACAAGTGGTACTACACCACAAATGGTTCGCTCAATGAACTGACTTATGCGCCTTCTCAGTCCGATTATTGTTTAATCTTCGATATCGAGCAGGGCGAGTATGCCAAGTCACTCGTTATGAAGAATTTCCTCTATCCGGGAACATCACTTGAGGTACGCTACGATAAGGTGAGTGGCGGCTTTATAGTGCCATTTGGCTGGACGGTATTGTCTTATGATGTGTTCTTCTATATCACCATTATCAGCGGAAAGCAGTTCTCATACGCTTCGTACGAGGTGCCGGTAGTTCCTACCGATAATGGTGCGCTTAAGTTTGAGATGCCTACGGTTGGCGGAAGCTCGTACGTGGGCTTCGGTTTGTGGACCTACAACGATAATGGCGATAAGGTGGCATTCGGATATAGCTCGCATCCTACGATGTATCCGATGGGCGAGATAACAATGGTTAAACAGAGTAAATAGGAGATAGCACTATGAAGATCAGATATATTTTATCGGCGTTGGTACTTATGGCGTGTGCCATTCAGTGCGACAATGGAGGTGACGATATCCCTACCAATCCATCTCACCCCGAAGGACGTGTTACGCTCGAGGTCTATTCCGACAACCCTCTGCTCGAGATGAACGAGAGTGGTGAGAGTGGCAAGATCTGCTTCAAGAGTCGTGGAGGCGAGGTTGTTGTGGATGTTGTCAGCAATCAGGATAGCTGGAGCTACGAAACAACAGATGCCGAGTGGCTTACAATAGAGCAGGATAACCATTTCCTTACGTTGAAGGCTCAGCAGAATGAGAGTGGTGCGGTTCGTACGGCAACTGTCGTAATCTCTACGGGCGAGGAGCGTGTCGAGAGTGTCGCTTTGTCGGTGGAGCAGAACTATGTTGGTGCTCGCGAGTTGAGTTTTTCGCAAAATCAGCTTCGTATAAAGGCTCATACCGAACTCTTGCAGAGTGTAGTTGTCGAAACCAATTGCGAGGAGTGGAGTGTCGATACTACGTGTGCGTGGCTTATGGTCGAGCAGACCGAGTCGGGAGTGATGCTTACGGCTGATGATAATACCACAACACAGCAGCGTGAAGCAGAGATCGTGATCTCGTCGGGCGATCTATCCGACAAGTTGGTAGTACGCCAGGATGGCTCGGCATACGTGAAGTTCAATACCCGCAACGTGGTGGCAGGATATGATGGTGCAACCAAGCAACTTGTAGTCGATGCCAATCCGGAGTTGGAGTGGCAATTCACATCCTCGGGCGAGGAGTGGTTCTCGGCAGTTCGCAATGACAAGGGCTTGAGTGTGACTATCGCCGAGAACAGCACAAAGTTGCAGCGTCAAGGCACACTTACGATCTCGGTGGGCTACGAAGGAAACTATATCGAGAAGCAGCTTACCGTTCTCCAGATCGGTACAGATACTGAGGCGCTCATCTACGAGGTCGAGACCGTTGAGCCTAATCAGACCATCGTTGCAGCCCCTGTTCTCACTTCGGCAGGTGGCGGAAAAATCGAGGTTGATTGGGGTGATGGCAGTGCGCTCGAGACCTTCGAGTCGTTTCGTGGCTCGCACCGATACGCAGAGCCAGGAACCTACACAATCTCTATTACGGGCGAGGCGCACAACCTCCAATTTGGTGGTGACGGCACTGTGACCTCCGACCTTAAGAATATCATTTCGTGGGGAAAACTTGGATATAAGAATGCTACCGATATGTGCTTGGGCTGTGTTGCATTGGAGTCTATTCCCGACGATGTTGCAGGCTCATTTACCGATGTTGTGGCATTTGTCGGAGCCTTCTCGTGCTGTAGCTCGCTGAAGGAGATTCCGGCAGGATTGTTCCGCCACGCAACGCGTGCAAAACGCTTTGTCGATTGCTTCAGCCACTCGGCTTCAATAACCGAGATTCCTGAGGATCTTTTCGCTTCGTGTACGGCAGCCGAGGATCTCTCCTACGCCTTCTATGCTACGGGCACGGGTATTGTATCGACCAATAATACATTGTCCAACTTCTCGGAGGTCTATGGCTTGGTAAGTAATGGCGGGCTTAAATCTATTCCTGAAGGTTTGTTCCGTAACTGCCTGAACATCACCAAGTTCAATTACGTCTTTGGCGCAACAGCTATAACCTCGGTGCCACAGGGTATCTTTGCAAACAATGTCAATGCAACCCAGTTCACAGGTGCTTTCTCGGCTTGCGTAAATCTCTCGTCATTACCAGCGAAACTGATGGATAAGAACACCGCTGCACTCGACATAAAGTATATGTTTGCAGGCTGCTGCTCTTTGACCGATATTCCTACGGGGATGTTCGCAAATTGCAGTGCCGTAACCAACTTGGAGTATATCTTCTATCGTACGAGTGTAAAGAGTCTGAAGAGAGGTGTTTTCCAAGGACTTTCGTCAGCGAAGACCATAGGTGCAGTGTTCCAAAATTGCACATCGCTGACCGATATCGAAGCCGGTGTTTTCGATGGTCTTACCTCGGCAAAATCCTTCCGCTACTGCTTTGCTGATTGTACGTCGTTGCGTACTATCCCGACAGGGCTGTTTGCAGGAATGAGCAACGCCTACGAGTTTACCTTCACCTTCCATAATACTGCGTTGGAGTCGGTACCTGAGGAGTTGTTTGCAGACGCTCGCGACTACTCGTCAGCCGATTTTACATATATGTTCTCGGATTGTCCAAATCTGAAAACCGTTCCTGCAGGGCTCTTTGCTCGCTTTACGAAGGTTACTTCGCCAGGATACCGAAACCTCTTCGATGACTCGGGAGTCGAGACCATCCCTGCAGGTTTGTTCGTGAATAGTACAGCCGTAAGTACAGGTTTCGAGTCACTTTTCGAGAACTGTCCCGAGTTACGTACTATCGAAGGCTCAATCTTCCCTGCGACAACCTCGGTATCTTCTATTGGCTACCTCTTCTGCAACTGTCCGAAGTTGGAGTCAATTCCATCCGATTTGTTCGCTCCGTTCGGCACGGCAAAGTTGAAGTTTACAGCGACCTTCGCAGCTTGCGCTTCGTTGAAACGCATTCCTGCCGAGCTGTTCGCTGCTAATACGGCAGCAACGCAGTTTACCGAGACCTTTGCCGACTGTTCGTCGCTGGATTCGATCCCTGCAACACTGCTTGCAAACAATCCTAAAGTGACCAACGTCAAGGGTATGTTCCAAGGTTGTACCTCCGTAAAGAGCGTTCCTGAAGAACTTTTTGCTGCAACTACGTCTATCACTTCGTTTGAATCGACCTTTGCCGAGTGTAGCTCGTTGCGAACTATCCCTGCTCGATTGTTCTCGTCGATTGGAACGCTCACTTCGAGCATCACATTCTCGAACTGTTTCTTCGGCTGTTCGGCATTGACCGAGATTCCGTCGAGCCTCTTCGATACGGTGCGACGCATAAACTTTATTGACGGCTGTTTTGCGGGTTGCAGCTCGCTCACGGGCGAGAGCCCATATACCATGATTGGTGAGCAAAAGGTACACCTCTACGAACGTACCAGGGGCGATGACTTCCCGAATGCGCCTGTCAGCTCGTCGGCACACGCAGAGTGCTTTAAGGGCTGCGAGAAGCTGTCCGATTATGCTAATATGCCAACAAGTTGGAGATAAAAACGAGAAAGAGATATGAAAATGAACAGATATATTACAATATTGTCACTCCTCGTTTTGGGGGCGTGTACAAATTCGTCGGAGTTGGAGCGTGCTGAGCCCGATTTTGCTACGGTATCGCTCTCCTCAAACTCGGTGTTACTCTCCGAACGTGAGCAATCTAAAACCCTCTTTGTAGCCTCAAATCGTGCGGATTTGAGTGTGGAGTGTAGCGAGGATTGGATTGATGTGAGTGTCGAGGGTAATGCCTTGGTGCTATATGTGGATGCCAACAGAGAAGAGAATAGCCGCCTTGCAGTTGTGGATGTGGTGGCTGGCACGAAACCCGATGTAGCCAAGTGCCGTCTTAAGGTTTTACAACAAGGCAAGAGTGTGGAAAACCTTTCATCTACCGAAACGGCAAACTGCTACATCGCCAAGAGTTCACACTCCTACTGTTTCGATGCTTCGGTCAAGGGCAATGGCGGTGGCGATGGCAACACCCGCTATATCGAAAAGGTGGGCGTAAACATCGAGGGCGGAGCCTATGCAGATCTTGCTTGGGAGGCGACCTTCGATGGCGACAAGACTCGCAGTACCAAGATTATCGACGGTATGCCATTTTACTGCGCCGAGAACAAGAGTATATACTTCACTACAGGCGAGATGGAGGGTAATGCCCTTATCACCTTGTGCGATAACGCTGGCAATATTTTATGGAGTTGGCATATATGGGTTATGAACGACACGATTTCGACCTTTGCGGGTAATAAGTTGGAGTGGCTCGATCGTAATATCGGAGCATTGAACAACGAGGTAGGCGATCTCTCCAACCGAGGTATGCTCTATCAGTGGGGGCGCAAAGATCCTTTCTTGCCATCTCCGAAGGAGTATGTAGCTGTGCCTACTCACACTTACGACGAGAATTACAATCTCCTCGAAACCGAAGAAGAGTTTAATGCCATTCAGGCCGAGATAGAGCGTGTGCGTGCACTCCTCAATGTGAATAACACACAGACGGGTGATGGTTCGTTGTCGTGGAACTACATTGGTGTAGCTCCCGTAGCTTTGAATGCTCCTGGCAATATCGAATATGCAGTGCAGAATCCAACTACCTTCCTGGGATGCCGCACCGATATTCCGATAGGGGAGTATGTCTTTGATTGGTATATGGTGCAGGACCTTGTAGGCATAGGTGGCGTGATGCAGCAGTCGCAGTCGAAACTTTGGGGCGATGCCGAGAAGGGAAGCGACTACAAGAGTATCTTCGATCCTTGTCCTGCGGGATATGTAGTGCCCCCTTGTGGCGCTTTTGGCGAGATAGGCAGCTATGCTTGTGCCTATGTCGATCGCGAGTGGAAGAGTGTGGACTATGGCTGGATATGGAAAGGTGGTAACAACTACTTCCCAAGCACCGGAAATCTCGATGTGTCGGGACTCATCGGCGAGACGAGCGAGAAGATGCTCTATTGGACAGCCGAGAATTTCGGAGCCGAGGCTTCTGGGTTTGGTAAGTCGGCGACACTCTTTGTGGCATACAACGAGGTCTATTACGGCATATATCCGTTGCTCGATCCTGCCGAGGCGGCATCGTGGTACTCCTATGGTGCGCGTTGCTGTGCAGCACCTGTAAGATGCGTGAAACAGACAAAATAGATACAATATTAATTAGGTTAGTATGATGAAAACTAAACAAAGTGATTATTCAACCCCTATGCTGGAGGTAGAGGAGTTGGAGGTGGAGAGGGGCTTTGTCAACTCTTCATTCGGAATTGGAAACGAGGAGATTGGAGACCTCGAAGAGTTAAATTAGTGTCAAACTTAAAGAGCAGAAAAGATTATGAAGAAGATTTTTAAGTATGCTTTGGCAGTCGTAGCGGCTGCGGCAACAATCTCTTGCTCGCAGTTTGACGAGCAGGATATCGCACCTGAGATGGGAGGCGATGTAAACCTTGTGCCTACAACTATTACTGTAGGTAGCGAGACCCGTGTAAATATTGGCGACGATAACAAGAGTATTAACTGGACAGCAGGGGATAAAATTGCGGTTTTTGGAGGTACAAGTACAACAAGTTCGTCAGGTGGTAAAGATAAGTATGAATTTACCATTGTAGAGAGCAGTATTAACGGCACACAGGCATCTTTCGAGGGTTCTATTCCTGATAAATATACAGCATTCCGAGTAGGACATCCTAGTGAAGCTGTTGATAGCCGTTCGGCTAATCATACTATTAAAATGATACTCCCGGCAGTTCAGCAGTTAGGCGATAATAATATTGCCAAAGGTGTATTGTTGTCGGTTGGCGAGTGTACACTTACTGATGGTATATTGTCACTACAGTTGAAAAATATCGTAGGTTTCTTGCGAGTTGATGTTACCTTTGATGATGTTACTGAGGTTGTTGTAAGCGGTACGAAATTGGCAGGAACAACATCTGTTGAGTGCGACGACTTGACAATTACAACTCCTACATCTGCATCAAATACCGTAACCCTCCTTCCAAAGGGCGAGGTGTTCGAGAAGGGCTCGTATTGGGTTGCTTTGTTGCCTGGAACAACCCCTGCAGGCGAGTTCTCTGTAACTTTCAATCGCACAAGCAAGAAGGTTACGACCTACGCTTCGACAAAGGATGTTGTTATCGACCGTAACAAGGGCTTCTATATTGCCGACTACAAGTGGGAGAAGCAGGATCTTGTAATTAAGGATGCGGCAACTCTCACCGAGTTCTTGACCAATAGCGTAAAGTATGGCAAGGCGGAGTTCGCAAACGACATCAACTTGGAGGGCGTAACGCTTCCTGTTGCCGAGAACTTTACGGGTGAACTTGATTGTAAGGACTTTGCATTGAAGAATTGGAATGCTTCGGCTCCTCTCTTTGCAAAACTTGGCGGTAGTGTTAAGAATCTCGTTATCGACGAGTCGTGTACATTGACTCCTGCCGATGCTGTCGGCGCGTTTGGCTTTATCGCAAAGACCGTCACTGCGAGCGGCTCGCTCGAGAATATCAAAAATAAGGTAGCTGCAATATCGCTCGACGCTACAAAGTATGGTGCCGGTGCCTCGCAGACCGAGGATGCTGTCTATTTTGGTGTCTTGGCAGGCGAATGCTATGGCTCTGTGAAGAATTGCGAGAACAACTCGAATATCACAATTGCCACAAACCCTACAGGCGAGAATATCCGCGGTATGGTATATGTGGGCGGATTGGTTGGCTTGCTCGACACAGAGGAGGCTCTTGCTGCGGATGCAGAGTTCGTAAGTATGTCGGATTGCTTGAACAAAGGTAATATCTCCTACACCGTTGCAAGCGGACGCGGAGGATTCCTCTTCCTCGGTGGTTTGGTTGGTGGTACGACAGCTACCAAGCTTGCTGCTTCGACTACCAATAAGGCGAAGATTAACAAGTGTACCAATACGGGTGTTATCTCGCATATCTACCCTTCGACGGCAACAGCTATTGGAGCTATGACGAAGGATAATTCGAACTTTACCTATGTTGCAGGTATTATCGGTTACTGCGAGGGTAGTGTGTCGAACTGTGTTAATGGCGTAGGTACTTCGCTCGACATCACTCTTCCGGATATTCAGACCGTAAGCACTGATGTCGATGTTGCAAAGGGCTCCATCATAATGACTACTCCAACTTTGGAGGCAGGCTTTGTTGTAGCAAATGCGACTGTTGCAGGTGTTGCAGGTATGTCACTCTTTGGTGGCGATTCCAACAAGAACTTCGCCCCAATCACACTCGAGGGTTCGTATGGTCCTGGTACTATCGGCTCGTCGCAGCTCGGTGGTGGTTCGCAGAATGGTGTATCGGTAGCGGGTGTTATCGGTCAGACGGGTCTCTCATCTAACTTCAAGAGCTACGTTGTGTCGAATAGCCATAACTATGGCGCAGTGAATGTCGATTTTCCTATGGCGAGCGATACTTCGACTATGCTCTATGTTGGAGGTGTTGTGGGCTATGGTGCAACCAAGGCAACTACAGTTTCGAATAGCGGAAAGATTATCGTTGAAACTACTGCAAATGGTCACAATATAGGTGGAGTACTTGGACACAACTACGGTAGTGTAAATGGTGCTACCAACAATGCCGATGTAGAGGTTGAACTTGTATGTAACGGTGGTAAGCATATTGCCAACTCGAATAACAACATCGGCGGTGTTGTGGGTATGATTCCAAGTGCCTCTGGTGAGACTGCTACAAACCTTACAAACAACAATGCAACAACCGTTACAGTTTCGGGCAGTGCAGCTGTTGAGGGCGATGTGTTTGTAGGCGGTGTTG
>JAZNHC010000069.1:0-10294 GCA_045576755.1 Alistipes sp. | reverse complement strand
GCATAACACCCTTCGAATAACCCGTAGTACCCGAAGTGTAGTTCAGCAGAATAAGCTGATCGTTCGGAACATCTGCATACTTGATGTCGTTCACCGTAAAAAGTCGGAGGCCAAGCGGTCTTAGGAAGACAATTTTCATTTTCAACTCCTTGGCTCACAGAACGACATGGCTACGATCCGACTTGCATAACACCCTTCGAATAACCCGTAGTACCCGAAGTGTAGTTCAGCAGAATAAGCTGATCGTTCGGAACATCTGCATACTTGATGTCGTTCACCGTAAAGCCCTGCGGATAGCGACGACGATAGTTTGCGGTCATACTGTCCACACACTTTGTCAGCACGCCGTTGCGACGCTCGAACAACACGTGGTAGTCGGTGAGTGAAAACACTCCCTCGATATTTGGCAGAGCCTCCTCGTCCAATCCCTCCCAATAGGAGTCGGTAAGGAACAACAGACGGCTCTCCGAATGGTTTACGATATGTGCGATATCATTCGAGGTAAAAGTCTGCATAATAGGCACAATAACAGCACCATAAGTCATTGTAGCAATATACACCGCACACCAACGCGGTGTATTGCGGCCTACCAAAGCGATCTTGTCACCACGCTTCACGCCCGCCTCATCGAAGAGGATGTGCAGCTTGGCAATCTCCTTGGCAAAGCCGTAGTATGAGTAGCTCTCTCCCGAAAAATAATCCGTCACAGCCGACATCTCGCGGTGCTCGCGAAACGACTGCTCGTACATCTTAATTAAGTTATCTTGTAGCATAAAGTTATCTTAAAGCTCTGTTATCATCTATTTAATTCCCATTCTTTTAACGTCGTACAAGTAGCGCTTAATCGAACGCTTCGGAGTCTTCTCGAACTCGCTGATATGGATTGTAATCGATACCAAGCGCTCGTAGGCAGCCACCTGGTCGTTCAAGTTTTTGAGGTTCTCCTTCATTATCTCCTCCAACTTCGAACGATCAATACCCTCCTTCTCGCAGTGGTCGAAATCAGGCACTACCAAACCGTACAGCTTGCCCTCATTCTCCAAAACGAGCGACTCCAGCACAAGCGGCATATTGTTCAACTTATCCTCGATCTGCTCCGGATAGATATTCTGACCCGTATCGGTCAAGATCATAGTCTTGCAACGTCCCTTGATGTAGACAGTACCGTCGGGATCCATAATACCCATATCGCCCGTATGCATCCAACCATCCGGCTCGAGCACAGCTTCGGTATCCTTCTCGTTCTTATAGTAGCCCTGCATAACCATCTCGCCCTTGACCATAATCTCGCCAGGAACTCGCTGAGGATCAGCCGAGTCTATGCGTACATCGAGAAATTCCTTCAGGTACTTGCCGCACGATCCGAGCTTATACTCCTCAGGTTGCGGAGTAACACAGATAAGTGGCGCACACTCGGTCATACCGTAACCCACGATGATCGGGAAGTGGATAGACTTCAGGAACGCCTCGGTCTCATGGTTCATCGGAGCTCCGCCCACGATAAACATCTCCAAGTTGCCTCCAAACGATGCGAGCATCTTCTCCTTGATCTTCATTCGAACGATCTCGTTCACCAATGGCACCTTCATTGCGATACTGAGAGGTCCTTTTTCGAGCATTGGAGCGATCTGTTTGCGGTAGACCTTCTCCAATACGAGAGGCACCGAGCAGATGATGCTTGGCTGCACCTTCTGCATCGCCTCGACCAACACCTTCGGTGTAGGCATCTTGCCGAGGAGGTTGATGTGACCACCCGCAGCAAGTGGCGAAAGGAAGTCGAACGCGCAACCGAAGGCGTGAGCCAATGGCAAGAATGCCAAGGTGCGACGACCCTTCTGGAACCAATGTTTGCCCGTAGTCTTATTTATCTTGTTTACAGCATAGTAGACATTCGCAGTGAGATTGTTCACGGTAAGCATAACACCCTTCGAGTAGCCTGTCGTACCCGATGTGTAGCTCAGCACCATAAGAGCATCGTTGGGAACGTCTGCATAGTTGATATCGTTCACCGTAAAGCCGTTAGGATAGCGCTTGCGGTAGTTCTCCGTCATTGCATTAACAAACTTTGTGAGCCTGTTTCCTACACGCTCGAAGAGTGCATGATAGTCTGTAATCGAGAATACACACTCTACCTCAGGCATTGCATCCTCGTCCAGACCATCCCAATACGAGTCGGTGAGGAACAAGAGACGGCTATCCGAATGGTTTACGATATGCGCGATATCGTTCGATGTAAATGTCTGCATGATAGGCACAATCACTGCGCCATAGGTGATTGTTGCGATGTATACTGCACACCAACGCGGAGTATTACGTCCGACAAGTGCGATCTTATCGCCTCGCTTGATACCCGCTTCATCGAAGAGGATATGGAGCTTTGCGACCTCTTTTGCAAAGCCATAATACGAGTAAGTTTCACCCGTAAAATAGTCAGTTACGGCAGACATCTCGCGATTGTCGCGGAATGACTGCTCGTACATTTTAATCAAATTTGCTTCTAACATATTATATCATTTTAGGGCTATTAGCCACAGCTATTAGCCGTTAGCACTATTATCACTCTCTTCTTTGCCATCTTTGTCGGTCAGACCGAGTTTTGCGGCAATGTCCACACCAAAGTATTTCCAAATATCGATTTTACTCTCCGTACCATCAAGCAGTCGCCCAACATTCTTGCGATGTGTCCATACCAGCACAATAGCAACCACAAACGAGAATACAATAAACGAGATTGATGTATGGTCCAAACCATGTCGGGCATAGATACTACCCGCAAATATCGACACCAAAACAGGGAAGGCACAACCAGCCACAATCGAGGCTAATGAGACATAGTGCCACATCATAAAGACTAATGCCCACACCGCGAAGCAGAGCAGAGCGATATTCGGCTGAATACCCGTGACGGCACCCAACACCGTAGCAACACCCTTGCCTCCTCTGAAGTTGGCAAAGATCGGGAAAACATGTCCCAAAACCGCTACGAAAACCGCCAAAATCTTCATATTCAAAATCCACACTTGCGACGGGATATTCACATCGTAGCGCAGCAACGAGAAGATGCTCACTGCGATAAAACCTTTCAAAAAATCCATCGCAAAGACAGGGATTGCTGCGCGAGTACCAAGCACGCGCAACACATTGGTCGTTCCGGCATTCTTGCTGCCGTGCTCACGAACGTCCACGCCGTAATAGCGTTTACCGATCCACACCGCACTCGGAATTGAGCCCAGCAAGTATGCGATAATAAACAGAGTTACAATGCAATAATAGGTTATGACCATATTGTTTTCACAACTGTGTTTGGGACAAATATAGTAAAAATTTCTGAACTGCCAAAAATTCGACAGGCACTCGACTCGACAATTAGGGGTGTTAGAGGATTTATAGGTTGTTAGGGGTTATAGGGAAAATTCTTACAAACCCTTACTTGCCCCTACTAACCCTTATCTAAAAGCCAATAGCAAAAAATCCAACCAAAAGTTTTACACTTTACGCTTTACATTTTCCGTTTTTTTACTATCTTTGCGCATTGTAATATATAAAAAGAGGTATTGTTATGGCAATAGATCTCAAGAAACACCTTTCGGTTCTCGCATCACCTCGTTGGTGGTGGTCGTGGTTTATGATCATTTTCGGCTGCTCGTTGCTTGCTGCAGGATATGTGCTCTTTATCAGCCCATACAACATTGTGCCCGGTGGAGTTTATGGCGCCGGCATCGTACTTCACAATATCTTCCCCAACATTCAGGTCGGAACATTCGGCTATATGTTCGATACAGTACTGCTCATCGCAGCATTTGCCTGCTTCGGACCACGATTTGGTTCCAAGACCGTAGTTGCAGCTCTGCTGACTCCGGGCTTGATGAATGTGTTCACAAAGCTATCATACCCTAACGAGGAGGCCATGCGCACGCTCGATCCGTCGCAGTTGCTCGGGGGTGTTATCGACATGTCGGAGCACCTTATGCTCACAACAATTGTCGGAGCTGTAATTCTCGGCGTAGGTGTCGGCTTCGTAGTGCGCGAGCAGGCAACAACAGGTGGCACCGACATCGTAGCCATGATTATCCAGAAATACTGTCATATAAGCTTCTCGAACGGAGTGCTTATAGCCGACTCCATCGTCGTTTTTTCGGGTTTGGCGGTTATCGGATTCGGACTCGGTACAGACGGTGCCGATCCAAACGGCTGGCAGCTATCGTTCTATTCGCTGATAGCCATATATGTTTCGTCGAGAGTGTTGGCGCTGATGCTCGATGGAGCCTCCTATGACCGCATTATTTTCATCATCACATCGCACCACAACGAGGAGTTCCGTCGCTACATTCTCGAGGAGATGGACCGCAGTGGCACCTACATCAAGACCAGCGGAATGTATACCAACGCCGAGAAGGAGATGGTGTTCCTTGTTGTTCCACGACGCGAAATGCCGAAGGTTCAACGAGCTATCAAAGAGTACGATCCATCTGCCTTTATGGTAGTAGCAAATGCCTACAACACCTATGGCGAGGGCTTCAAGCCTATGCCTGAGAAGCACGAGTTGGAGAATATGTAAGCCAAAACGAGAGAGTAAGAGAGAGATGAGTTATACCGATTTGCGTCCTCTTGAGGGCGAAGGAAAGAAGATATTTATTGAGACCTACGGCTGTCAGATGAACTTTGGCGACAGCGAGATCGTAGTGTCGATAATGCAGAAGGAGGGATACTTCTACACCGAAAAGATGGATGAGGCAGACGTTATCCTCATCAACACCTGTTCGGTGCGCGACAATGCCGAGCAGCGCATCTGGGGACGCCTGAACGAAATGCGTCGTCTGCGTCGCAAAAAGCCCACCCTATTGGTCGGCATCATTGGCTGTATGGCTGAACGACTCAAGGAGGAGTTGCTCGAGAGTGGATGCGGAGTCGATATCGTAGCCGGCCCCGACACCTACCGCGACCTTCCAAAGTTATGTCGCGAGGCTGAGAGTGGCGGCAAGGGCATCAACACCCTGCTCTCCACCGAGGAGACCTACGCTGACATTGCCCCCGTACGACTCGATAAGAACGGAGTAAGTGGTTTTATCTCGATTATGCGCGGATGCAACAACTTCTGTTCCTACTGCGTGGTACCTTATACCCGTGGTCGTGAGCGTAGCCGAGCACACGCAACAATCGTAAATGAGGCTCGCACACTCTTCGAGAATGGCTATCGCGAGGTCACACTGTTAGGTCAGAACGTAAATTCCTATGCAGATGGCGAGGTAAATTTCCCTAAACTTTTGGCTATGGTTGCCAATATTTCGCCACTTCTGCGCGTGCGTTTCGCAACCTCCCATCCAAAGGATTTGAGCGACGAGTTGATTACCACAATGGCATCATATCGCAATATCTGCAAGGCGGTGCATCTACCGGCGCAATCTGGTTCGAATGCACAGCTCGAGAAGATGAACCGCAAATACACTCGCGAGTGGTACTTGGAGCGTATGGCTGCTATCCGCAAGGCTATGCCCGAGTGCGCCATCACCACCGATCTCATCTCGGGCTTCTGTGGTGAGACACTCGAGGATCACGAAGCTACCCTATCGCTTATGCGCGAGGTTGGTTACGCTTCGGCATTTATGTTCAAGTACTCGGAACGTCCCGACACCTTCTCGGCACGTCATTTCGAAGATGATGTAGCGGAGGAGGAGAAGACTCGACGTCTAACCGAGGTCATTGCTCTGCAGAATGAGTTGTCGCTCGAAAACAACCGTCGCGACATCGGCAAGCGTTTCGAGGTTCTGATCGAAGGCACATCAAAGCGCAGCGACAAACAGCTTTGTGGTCGCACATCGCAGAATAAGATGGTCGTATTTGACCGCGTAGAGGGATACGGAGCTGGAGACTACATCGAGGTCGAGATTACCGACTGCTCTTCGGCAACACTCTTCGGAAAAGCATTATAGAAGATTATGAAACAGATACTCAGAATATTGATAGCCGCAATGGCTATTGCATTCGTGGCTTGCGAGGATCCGAATGAAGGCGTTACGCCCGATATGACTATCGCATCGCTCGGCACACCCGACAATAACGAAATATGGTTTACCACGACAGATGGCAAAGTGCTTCTCTCGCTTCACGAGAATGCATTTGATGCACCTATTCAGGAGGTAATCTATATCGACGGAGGCGTCAATATCATTCGATTCACCAAGGAGGTAACAGGTATTGGAGATGAAGCGTTTCGCGACTGCACCAACATCTTCAATCTCTCATTGCCAAACTCGGTAACAACCATTGGTGATGCAGCGTTCTTCGACTGCAAGAATATGGAGTGCCTGACTCTTGGGGCGGGACTGCGCAGCTCGGGCAAGGATGCCTTCGAGGGTTGCTACAACCTACGTACGCTACACATTCCCTCGATTATGATGTGGTGCAACATCTCTTTTGCAAACAAAAAGTCCAATCCGCTCTATTTCTCCGAGAACTTTATCATCGAGGGTGATAAGATACGCGAGTTGAACATCCCCGACGGCATAGAGGAGATCAACGACTACGCTTTTGTCTACAATATCTATTTGGAGACAGTAAACGTTAGCAGGAGCGTCAAAAGCATAGGCAGGGATGCCTTCGAGGGGTGTGACAACATCTACAAGGTTACAACCGAGAGCATCAATAGTTGGTGTGGCATCGACTTCGAGAATGAGCTTTCTAACCCGCTCTCGATAGCCACCAAGCTCTACGAGAACGACACCTTGGTACGTAACATCAATATCGAAGGAGTTAGCAATATCTACTCATACACATTCATCAACTGCACCTCGTTGGAGTCGTTCATTGCGGATAACTCACTCGAGGAGATTGGCGTAGACACCTTCCGCAACTGCAAGGGATTGCGCGAGATATCGCTCGGCAACCGCATTCTCGTTCTCGGCAAACAGGCATTTTGGAATTGCGAGGCATTGCAGAGCGTTATTTGCCAAGCCACTACCCCACCGATGCTTGGCAATGACAGCGTATTCGGACGCAATGCCGAGGATCGCAAGATATATGTTCCGAGCGCATCACTCGACACATACAAGAACACGTGGAGCAGTTATGCCAATGCAATTTTCGCAATTGAATAGCCATGTTTGAGTCAGTATCGAAATATCTGCGACTTGTAAAGTTCTCGCACACCATCTTCGCAATGCCCTTTGCGTTGATGTCGTTCACCTACGCATTATGGAGCACCGATGCCGAATTTTCGTGGTGGTTATTGCTGCAGGTTGTGCTATGTATGGTATTTGCCCGCAATGTGGCTATGGGCTTCAACCGCTGGGCTGACCGTAAAATTGATGCAGAAAATCCGCGTACGGCTTTGCGCGAGATACCTTCAGGACAAATTTCACCAAACAAAGCTATGGCATTTGTGGTGGTCAATGCGGTACTATTCATCGCTACAGCATCGACCATAAATCTGCTGACCGCGCTGCTCTCGCCTGTGGCATTGGCTGTGATAATGTTCTATAGCTACTGCAAGCGATTCACCTCGATGGCACACCTTGTACTCGGATTATCGCTCGCAATTGCCCCTGCCGGAGCCTATATCGCAGTAACGGGCGACCTAACATTTGCCCCATGCTTGTTATCGTTGGTTGTGCTGACCTGGACAGGAGGTTTCGACATCATCTACGCACTGCAGGATGCCGACTTTGACCGCAGACGAGGATTGCACTCCATTCCTTCGCACTTCTCGGTTGCCACATCGCTCTACATCAGCATAGCGCTTCACGTTGTAAGCATTGCAGCACTCGCACTCTTTGCGTGGTTCTATCTACCACACGGTTGGTTGTTATGGGTTGGCGTAGGACTTTTCACAGCCATTCTCGTAGCAGAACATATCCTCGTCACACCTACCCGACAACGCTCGATAGGCATAGCCTTTGGCACGCTCAACGGTTTGGCAAGTTTGACACTCGCTACATTTGTTATTGCCAACATCATAATCTTCGGATAGCTTTATGTGGGTTTCATTGGCATTTCTTTCGGCTCTGCTGCTTGGCCTTTACGATGTGGCGAAGAAGCGCTCACTGAAGGAGAATGCCGTTCTGCCCGTATTGTGGCTCAACACACTTTTTTCTACCATTATTTTCCTGCCCGCTCTGATTGATTCGGCAGTGGGAACAGAGTGGTTGAACGGCTCTCTTTTCGCAACAGAGAAGGGATCACTACACGACCACGCGATGGTTATGATCAAGGCTGTAATGGTGCTTTCGTCGTGGATCTTCGGTTATTTCGGCATCAAACATCTGCCTCTCACAATCGTAGGACCGATAAACGCGACACGCCCCGTACTGACACTTATCGGAGCTATGATTCTCTTCGGAGAGAGGCTGAACGGATTTCAATGGGTAGGCGTAGTGCTCGCCATTATTTCGCTCTATCTTCTGAGTCGTTCGAGCAAGAGGGAGGGTGTCGATTTCGCGCACAATCGTTGGATATATTGCGTTGCTGCAGCTGCTATTATAGGCGTTGGCTGCGGTCTGTATGACAGATACATTATGTACTCACTCAATGCCGTATTCGTACAGAGTTGGTACACCTTCTATCAGTTTCTGCTGATGTCGGTGATTGTGGCCGTACTGTGGTTACCCAAACGCAAGGAACAGCCATTCCATTGGTCGTGGGCGATACCGATGATTTCGATACTGCTCACCGCAGGCGATATGGCATACCTCCACTCACTCACCGAGGCATCGGCAATGATTGCCGTGGTAGCTATGATTCGTCGTTCGTCAGTTGTGGTGTCGTTCGGTTGCGGAGCATTGCTATTCGGTGAACGCAACCTCAAGGCCAAGGCATTGGATCTGCTACTGATACTTATAGGAATGATATTCCTCTATGTCGGCTCGAAATAAACCATTAAAAAAAATAACCTTATGAAGAAATTTATCGAAAAACTCAGAAGCATCAAACTCGGGCTATTCCCAAAGGTGGTCATAGCCATTATCTTAGGTGCCGTACTTGGACTATTTTTGCCCGATGTATTCATTCGCATCTTCAAGACATTCAACGTATTATTCGCACAGCTTTTGAAATTTGTAGTACCGCTTTTGGTATTGGGCTTGGTGACTCCGGCCATCGCCAATTTGGGTAAGGGAGCAGGCAAGATGCTCATATTTGTAGTTGCCATATCATACATTTCCACCGTCTGTGGTGCACTCTTCTCGTACGGATGCGCCACTAACTTCCTGCCCAACATTCTCGAAGTCGGAGAGTTGTCGGCAGATGCACTTTCCGAGAAGGAATTTGCGCCATATTTTACACTTAAAATTCCGCCATTGTGCGATATGATGACAGCTATCGTACTCGCTTTCGTTATCGGTCTTGGAACAATCATCATCAAAGCTCCGTCGATTAAGACATGGTTCGAGGAGTTTGGCGAGATTGTGAAGTGGTTTATCGAGAGTGCAATTATTCCGTTGCTGCCAATCTACATCTTCACAATGATCTGCGAGATGAGTGCCAAGGGTGTTATCGATGTGGTACTCGGCACAGGTGCAAAGGTAATAGGCACGGGTGTAGTCCTGTCGATTCTCTACCTTGTAGCGCAGTACATCATTGCAGGTATTATCGGACGCAAGAACACATTCCGTTGCCTCTACAACATCCTTCCTGCATACCTCACAGGCTTCTCAATATGTTCATCGGCAGCCGTAATACCGGTAACAACAAAATGCGCTCTAAAGATGGGTGTACGCGAGGATATTGCAAACTTTGTGGTGCCTCACTGCTCGAATACCCACATGTGCGGTTCGACCATCAAGCTCGTCACCACGACCACAGCCGTAGCATATATGTTTGGAGTGGATATTCCGTTGGCGCTCTTTATCAACTTTGCACTTATGCAGGCCATCGCAGCCGTATCGTCGCCAGGCGTTATGGGAGGTGTATTGATGGCATCGGTGGGATTGCTCGAGACTATTCTCGGATTCTCGCCTGAGATGACCGCACTGCTTATGGCAATATACTTGGCACTCGACGGATATGGCCCAGCTTGCAACGTATCGGGCGATGCGGCTATTGCAGTGATTATGGATCGAATCTTTGGCAAGAAGATAGATAAAGCCAAGGCTTAATATCACTATCTGCAACCACAAGCGCAGCATCCTTTCGATGTTGCGCTTATTTTTTTGAGTAAAAAATATTGACAACTTATTTTTCAAACCCGTAAATTTTTAATTTACAATTAAAAGTTGTATCTTTGTAGGTTAATTGGACTTTATCACCAAAAGCAGAGCAGAAAATACAATAAAAATATACGATATGAACATTTCATTTAATT
>JAZNHC010000068.1:0-9527 GCA_045576755.1 Alistipes sp. | reverse complement strand
GTGTAAGCCTGCTTGTCGGCAAAGAGCACCTGACCTGCAGGGGCTGCAGGGTAGGCAATAGCGTAAGGTGTTGAAACACCCGAGATTGCGAAGGATGCATTTGCCGCATTCTCTGCGTTGATCACAGCCTCACCCGACTCGACTCCGTTCACCGAAATCTTGTCGCCATCGCTCCACACGAGCGGATAGACCTCACCTGCCTTCTCGCCGAGCTGAGTACGCGACTCCTCCAACGAGAGGGTGATAGTTGTTTGTCCGTCGCCGCCCAACTGAACGCCGAGGTCCTCAGTTACATTGGTTGTACACGCGAACGCGAACAACGCTGTAGCCGTCACAAAAATTCTTGTCAATTTTTTCATAGTTTGTTTGATTTATATGGGTTATGACTATTTTGTCGGATATGCAGCAATAAAGAGGTCGCGCTCACGAATCTGCGCGCTATTCTTATGCAGATTTGCCAACGAAATGTGACCTACAACATATTGGTAGTCGTTGCTTATATACTGCTCTTCGATGCTCGCGAAATCGAACAACGCACGATCCTCGGCATTGGTGTAACGCAGATACACACGTACCAAAACGTCGTCGGTATACTCCACCGGCTTGCGACCAATCATTCGCTTATACTCGTAACGGTAGTTGTAGAAACAAGCCATAATATCGCTCAACACAGCCGAGCCTGTAGGATAACCGCCCGCACCGCGTCCGAACATAAACTGCTTGTCGTAGAACTTACCCTTGATAACCACTCCGTTGAATTCATCCTCCACCGAATAGATATACTTCTCGCGCGAGATAAGCTGCGGCATCACGCTCATAATGATCTTGCCGTTATCCAGCTTCTCGACGTGGGCAACCAGCTTGTAGCGACGCTCCTTCTCGTTGGCGAAGCGGATGTCGTTGTCGTTCATCGTCGAGATGCCATAGGTGAAGATCTTTTCGGGAGCAACATAGCATCCGAAGGCGTGAACGGTAATGATGATAAGCTTGAACAACGAGTCCCAACCGCCAATATCAAGTGTCGGATCGCTCTCGGCAAAGCCCAACTCCTGCGCGCGACGGAGTGCCACATCGTAAGAGTAGTTCTCGTTGAAAATCTTCGACAGAATAAAGTTCGACGAACCATTCAAGATACCCTTAACCGAGACAAGGAGATCGTTGTCGTAGTACTCTTCGAGGTTGCGGATCACAGGAATACTGCCACAAGCCGACGCATCATATAGAAGTGCCACATTGTGCTTCTGCTGCAACTCGATCAACTCGGGAAGGTGGTGCGCCAACATCTTCTTGTTACCCGAAACTGCCGAGCGTCCGCTCTCCAAAGCGCGTTTCACGATATGGTATGCAGCCTCGGCATCGTCGATAAGTTCCACTATAAGATTGATTTCGCTGTCGGCAAAAATCTCCTCGGCATCGTCAGTAAAATGTGCATCTACGCCACGCTCCTTCGTGATGTCGCGCACGCAGATACGCTTGATGCTCGCCTCCTTCGACGAAATGGTATTCAGCACATCGTAAAGACCTCGCCCCACGTTGCCGAAGCCGAACATTCCGATTGTAAGTTGTTTAGTTCCCATTCTTTGTATCTCTAATTATTTATAAACTCCAAAATAAGTTTGTTGAGCGACTCCGCCTCAACAAGGAAGCCATCGTGGCCGAACGACGAGTCGATAAGGTGGTAGTGCGCCCCCTTGATATTGTCGGCAAGGTAGCGATTTTCGACCTCGGTAAAGAGGATATCGCTGGTGATGCCCACCACGAAAGTACGACTCTTAATAGTCGCCAATGCCGCCTCAACGCCACCGCGACCACGACCAATATCGTGCGAGTCCACCGCCTGCGACACACGATAATATGAGTAGGCATTGAACCTGCGACGCAACTTCTCGCCCTGATAACGCTGATACGAATGAACTCTGCGTTTGAACAGATCACCCTTCAACTCCTCGTTATCCTGCTGTGTAAGACAATAGGCAGGGCCTCCGCGATAACTCAGCAGAGCCACACTTCGAGCAATCGCCATACCCTGCTCTCCCGCATCGTCACGACGCTCGCCAAAGGTTGGATCGTTCTCGAGAATCCATCGCTGCGACTCGTTGAATGCCGAGATCCAAGGCGTAGTGGTTGCACCTGTGGCAATCAGCACCAAATTTTCCGCCATATCGGGGTTCATCAGCGACCACTCCAAGCATTGGAAACCTCCAATCGAACTGCCGATAAGCAACTTCACACGCTTGATGCCGAGATGCTCTGCCAAGCGACGATGACACTCCGCCATATCGCGAACGGTAACAAGAGGGAAGTCGTTGTACCACTTCTCGCCCGTAGCCGGATTTGTCGAGAGTGGTCCCGTAGTGCCATAGTGCGACGAGAGGAAGTTGGCACAGATGATAAAGTAGCGCGACGAATCGAGCAACTTACCCTTGCCAATCATCTCGGGCCACCACGACTCCACATCCGACGAGGCTGTCAATGCATGGCAGACCCAAATAATATTCGAGTCGTCGGCATTGCGCTCGCCATAGGTGTCGTAGGCGATAGTCAGCTCCTGCAAAACTCCTCCGCCCTCCAAATGCAGAGGGGTTGTATCGTGAAAAAATTTAGCCATTAGCCAATTTTAATTTTGCATTTTGCATTCTGAATTTTGCATTAGATATTAGCAAAGGCTTGCTCGAAGTCCTCGATAATATCCTCCACAGCCTCCAAACCTGCCGAAATTCGCAACAGGGTAGGAGCAATACCCGCCTTCACCTTCGCCTCGTCACTCAACTGCTTGTGGGTGGTCGATGCAGGATGGGTAACAACAGTTATCGAGTCGCCAATCATTGTCATATTGGCAACCAACTTTAACCCCTCGACAAAGCGAACAGTACTCTCCAAAGTACCCTTCAACTCCACCGAGATAACGCACGCTGCACCCTTTCGGAAGTACTTTTGTGCCAACGCGTAGCTTGCGTCCTCCTCGAAGCCCACGTAGCTTACCGCCTTGACGTTCTCGTTCGCACGGAAGAACTCTGCCAACTTTGCCGTAGCCTCCGCCTCGTGACGAACACGCAACGAGAGGGTTTCGAGGCCAAGCATCATCAGGTAGGTGTCGAATGGCGATGGGCAGCAGCCAAAGTCGCGCAAGCCATCCACACGACACTTCACGATAAATGCCTGATTGTGGAATGTCTCCCACAAGTTCAAGCCGTGATAACCCTCCGACGGACCGTCGATCTCGGGATAGCGACCATTGCCCCAATCGAATGTTCCGCCATCAACAATAATACCGCCCATAGCTGTACCGTGGCCGTTAATCCACTTTGTTGCCGAGTCGCAGATGATATCTGCTCCCCACTCCAACGGATTGCAGAGGTAACCGCAAGCTCCGAAGGTGTTGTCTACAACGAGTGGCATTTGGTGCGAGTGCGCAACCTTTGCCAACGCCTCGATATCGACTACAACGCAACCAGGGTTGGACATCGACTCGACAAACACGAAGCGAGTTTTCTCGTCAATCAACTCCTCGATGCTCTCGGGCTTTGCGTTCTTTGCAAAACGCACCTCAACACCGAGGTTTCGCAACGAGATGGTGAACTGATTATGTGTTCCGCCATAGACGTATGGCGAGGTTACGATATTGTCGCCCGCCTTGGCAAGAGCCGTTACGGTGAGCAGAATTGCCGACATACCCGACGAGGTAGCCAGCGCACCAACACCACCATATAGCGCTGCCACACGGTTTTCGTAATTGGCAGTGGTTGGGTTGTGGATGCGTGTGTATATATTGCCCGGCTCGCTCAACTCGAAGAGGTTTGCCGCATATTCGCAAGTCTTGAAGTGATAGGCAGCGGTTGGATAGATAGCCAAACCGCGCGACAAAGTGTGGTCGGGAGCATACCCGCCGTGTACCTGCAATGTCTCAAAGCGTAATTTCTTCTCGCTCATCTTCTCAGTCTTAAAAATAAATATATTTTTATCGGGACAAAGTTAGCACAAAAAAGTTAAAAGACAGCTTCATATACAAAAAAAGTTAGGAGAAAAATCCCCTAACCTTTCGATTTTTTAAATATTTATTCAAATTACTCCTCATTCACCTTCTTGCGCCAATTGAGCACAGGGAGCAGGAACGAGATAACGGATGCTCCAATCCAGAAGATTGCAGCCTCCGAAAAGTCGTAGTGCTTTACCACCTGCTCGACCATCTCGCCGGCTTCGTTGGCCACCTTCACAACCTCCTCGGTCATATTCTTATCGATAAGCCAACCGCTCACAACATCCTGTAATCCGGCTGCAATATAGCTGGCAATACCCACAACACCAAGTGCTGCTCCCGAGGCTTTGCGCGGAACAATATCTACCGCCATCAAACCTCCGAGGAAGGCAATCAAGACACCTATCGCGATACCGAACAGCACCATTGCTGCCACATTCACCCAATACTCGTTACCGCCATAGATAAAGATGATGTATGCCACCGAGAGCATAATACCCGATACAAATGCAGGCATCTTTCTATCGCCCTTAAAGAGCACGTCCGACATCCAACCTGCCAGAACTGTACCAATAATACCGAGCAAGGCGTTGATCGAGATGATGAAGGTCGCCGACTCGAGCGTGAAGCCCTTCTCCTCCTGCAAGAAGAGAATACCCCACGAATTCAACGAGTAGCGGCTGATATACATAAATGCCGAGGCGAGAGCCAAAATCCATACTGCAGGGGTGCGCAACACCTGCTTCTGAATCTCCGCAACCGACTCATCCTTCTTCTTCTCCTCGACCTTCTCGCCTGTGAGCACCTCAATCGAAGGCAAGCCTTTGCTCTCGGGGGTATCGTGCATCATGATAAGTATCACAACCACACCTATCGCACCTGCCAATGCCGAGCCAAAGAAACCCCACTGCCAACCGGCAGCAGCCACGAGCGAGCCTACGAAGATAAACGACAACCACTCGCCAATGTTATGACTCGCCGAGAAGAAACCATAGAACGTTCCTCGGCGCGAGAGTGGGAACCAACGCGACAATGCAATGATTGCAGGCGCGGCACCCATCGACTGCGACCAGCCGTTAATACCCCACATAATTGCAAAGATAACAAATGTCACAGCGGACGGAATCATCGCCTCGCCAACATACTCGTTTGCCGAGCCCAAAATTCCGATAATACCCATAGTTAGGTTTGCCAAGGTCGAAACCAACAAACCTGTAGCCATAAAGCGCTTGATATTGCAGTGATCCGAGATAAATCCGTTGATCAACTTACCAATCGCGTATGCAAAGAGGAGCGCCGAACCAATCACACCCAACTGCGTAGCATCGAGCATACCACTGTCGAGAATAGGCTTCTTCATCACATTGAGTGATGTACGACACACGTAGTAAAGACTATAACCGAGTGTACCTGCCACGAACGATTGGAACGCCAGCGAGCGATGATACTTTTTCTGTCCCGCCTCGTCCAAATCTTCGCGGAGTGGGGCAGGCTTACTTATTCCATAAAAATTCTTAAATGCCGAAATAAATCCCATGTCTTTTTGTTTTTGGGCTATTGACTTTTAGCCGTTAGCCATTAGCTTTTTATATTGTCAATTATTTAAGTGTATGGCGACCCTTCGACTCAAGATACTTGATAAGCATTGCAGGGCGGTCAGTCTGAATCATCGAGGTACCATACGAAAGAATCTTACCGTAGATTTTATCCTCGTTACCTACGGCTGCATCGTCGTCGTAGCCATTTTCCTTACCTCCGCAGAGTCGGCCCCACAAAGTGTTAATCCAGAGTCGCTTGCCACTCTTAACAACCTTCTTAAACACCTTTCCTTCACCCTTCAACGAGCCATCCCAGCACATCTCGTATGCGATAAACGGAAGGTCGGTAGCGAGATAGTCACTAAAGAGCTGTTCGTGCTTGCCCCACGACTTCTCATTGTAGTTGATAACAGGCATATAGAGCATATTTTCCTTGTGCTTCGAGAAGAACTCCTTCATCGCCTCAGGCGACTTCGAACTCTTCATAATCACCTGGTCTGCCATTTTGCGCTCCACCAACATCTCCATAATCTGGTCGTAGTAATTAACCGCCTTGTCGAGATTGATAAGTACGCGTCCGTTACACACATCGAGAGCCTCTGCCAAAGTAGGCATCTTGTAACGTGTTACCGCGTTGTGTCCTGCACGCAGATAGCGACTACGGATATATTCGAGTGTCAATTCGCTGATCTTGCCCTTGCCATTGGTGGTACGGTTGATGGTGCGATCATGACATACAACCAACTCGCCATCAACTGTGCGATGCACATCCAACTCAACAATATCCACACCCATTCTGATAGCCGACTCGATAGCCTCCAACGAGTTCTCGGGGAAGTTACGCCAATCGGCACGGTGGGCAATCACAAAAACATAGTTCGACTTCGGGTCACGCAACTCGCGCAACAACTTGTCGGTACGTCTTTCTGCCATAGCCGACACTGCTACAGCCACAAAAAGAAGCGAAAAAAGTAACTTTTTCATAGATTTAAGTTTTTATTTGATTGTAAATTTTCCTTCAAGTGTAGCATTCGAGTCGGCTCCAACCCAAACGAGGAACTCGCCCGAATCGGCTTTATAACTCATATCGCGGTGGCAGTACGCCAAATCCGAGGTAGGAATTTCGAACTCCACAACCTTCTCCTCGCCTGCAGCCAACGCCACGCGCTCGAAGCCCTTCAGCTGGCGCATTGGGCGTGTAGTCTCGGCAACAAGGTCGCGTACATAGAGCTGTGCCACATCTTCTCCGGCACGACTACCCGTATTCTTAATCTTCACGCTGACCTTCACTACGCCATTCATTTCAACCTCCGGAGTAAGCACCTGCAAGTCGGAGTACTCAAAAGTAGTATAGCTCAAGCCGTAACCGAATGCGAACAGAGGTTCATTAGGAGTGTACATATAGCGCGAAAGATACTTCTTATCGTGCTCGGGACCCTTACGCGGACGGCCCGTAATCTTCATATCGTAGTGTACGGGCACCTGTCCCACACAGTATGGGAACGACATCACAAGGTGTCCCGAAGGGTTCTTATCGCCCGAAACCAAGTCGGCTACAGCAGGGCCCTCCATAGTTCCTCCGTGCCAAGTAACAAGCACCGCATCGGCCTTCTCCACCTCATTGCGAATATCCATAGCTCGGCCTGTACCGAGCAAAACCACAACCTTTCGACCCGTCTTTTTCACAGCATCAAGCAACGCCTGCTGAGCCTCGGGAACAGTAATTTCCGTAAGCGAAGTAGCCTCACCGCTCTCCTTATAGCCCAAACCAATCGAGAGCAATACCACATCGGCATTGCGAGCTGCGCGAACAGCCTCGTCTATACCGCCCTTGATAGGTGCGCGGAGATCGGAACCCTTGACGTAAATGATATTTTTTGCACCAAAACGCTCCTCCAAACCCTTGCGGATAGTCACCGAGTGATCTGCTTCTCCCCAGCCAATCCACGCACCAAGTTGGTCGCGCTGGGCATCAGCCAAAGGACCTATCAAAGCGATCTTAACACCCTCCTTGAGCGGCAAGACCCCATTATTCGAGAGCAGAACCATCGACTTGGCAGCAACATCGCGTGCGAACGCCAAGTTCTCCGGACGGTATACTACCTCCTCAACATTCTGACGACCATATCTGAATGGATCATCGAACAAACCAAGGCGGTATTTCACTGCCAAAACCTCGCGACAAAGCTGATCGATGGTATCCTCCGACACCTTACCCTCCTTGACTAACTCCTCGCCATACTTGATATAGTCGCCATAGACCATATCCATATTGAGGTGGGCATGCATAGCCTGACACGCTGCATCCTTACCATCGGCAGCCGTAGCATGCTTAACCATCTCGTGTACGGCATTGTAGTCTGACACCACAAAGCCGGTAAAGCCCAACTCCTCGCGAAGAAGGTCGTGCAAAAGCCACTTATTGCCCGATGCCGGCACTCCCATAAAGTCGTTGAACGACGACATTGCAGTCACAGCACCTGCCTCAACAGCCGCGCGATAAGGTGGGAGATAGCGGTCGCGGAACATCAACTCCGTCATATCTACGGTATGGTAGTCACGACCTGCCTGACCTGCGCCATAGGCCGCAAAGTGCTTTACACAAGCGGCAATGGTCTTATCCGACGCGAGGTCGTCACCCTGGTAGCCACGAACAATGGCAGCCGAAATCTTCGAGCCGAGGTACGGATCCTCGCCTGCACCCTCCGACACACGGCCCCAACGAGGATCTGCCGCAATATCACACATAGGCGAGAAAGTCCAATGCAGACCTACCGCAGCACTCTCCTCAGCAGCGACACTTGCCGCACGCTCGATAGCCTCCATATCCCACGAACAAGCAGCAGCCAAATTCTCGGGAAAAACGATGCGGCAACCGTGAATAATATCGTAACCGAAGATGAGAGGGATACCCAAACGACTCTCCTCGACAGCTATCTTCTGCAATCGCAACATCTCCTCCTTGGTCTTAATCGAGAGGAACGAGCCAACCTCGCCATTGCGGATGCAACTCTCGGTATCTCGTTTCACCCCGTCCGGACCCGTTATAGCCGCCGTGCGGGTGGTAAACTGCTGCAACTGACCTATCTTCTCGCGAAGAGTCATCTTCTCGATAAGATTGTCGGCATAATCATACGCCTTCTGCTCCTCGTCAGAGAGCTTTGGCGATGTTGAACACGAAGTGATCGCAATTGCTGCAACCAACATGAGTGAAAAAATAGATCTCTTCATTGTCTTTTGTATCTCTTATTTTATTGTGAATTTTCCTCCGAGTTTTGTACCTGAGTCGGCACCTACCCATACCGAGAACTCTCCTGCGTCCGCCTTGAAGCTCATATCGCTGTGGCAATATGCCAAATCCGAAGTCGGAATTGCGAACTCCAAAACTCGCTCCTCACCGGCCTTGAGCGACACACGCTCAAAACCCTTCAACTCGCGTACAGGGCGTGTTGTCTCGGCAACAAGATCGCGAACATAGAGCTGTGCCACGTCTACGCCATCGCGCTTGCCCACATTCTTAACCTTCACGCGAACCTTTACCTCGCCACCAAGCGGCACCTCAGGTGTAAGCACCTTCAAATCCGAATATTCGAACTCAGTATAGCTCAAACCGTAGCCAAATGGGAAGAGAGGCGCATTACGGATATCGACATAACTCGAGCTGTAACCACTCGCCTTGAACTGATTTTTTGCAGGACGACCCGTCATTTTCGAGTTGTAGTGTACAGGAACCTGACCTACGCTGAATGGGAATGACATCGTGAGGTGTCCCGATGGATTTCTATCGCCCGATACGATATCGGCAAGCGCAGGACCTGCCATTGTTCCACCGTGCCAAGTAAGCAATACGGCATCCGCCTTCTCGACCTCGTTGCGGATATCCATCGGACGTCCTGTCGAAAGAAGCACAACAATCTTCTTTCCCGTCTTTTTCAGTGCATCGAGCAACTCCTGCTGTGGTGCGGGGATTGTGAGCTCTGCACGCGAACGCGACTCGCCGCTATGCCAACCCG
>JAZNHC010000067.1:0-4964 GCA_045576755.1 Alistipes sp. | reverse complement strand
TTTTCATTTTCAACTCCTTGGCTCACAGAACGACATGGCTACGATCCGACTTCCCACGCACTCTCGATAAAGCCTTCGCCGTTCTTAAATTGAAGCACCGAACGAGCATCGCCCATCATGTCGCATTTGTAGCCATTGTGGACAATGCAGTTGTTGCCCGAATGGGCCCCCTCGGTAAATACGGTAAGCTGCTGCATAAAGGATGTAGCCGTAGTGTAGTCGGTGGTGTAATAGTTCGACACGGCAAGACCTCCGTTCCAATAGGCTGCGGTGTACCACAACTCGTTTACAATACTGTAGAGGTCGGTCTCCTCGTCGTGCCACGAATAGCCCTCCTGCTTGTAGAGCAGCTCTCCTCCGTACTGTGGATTGTCGATAAGCGAGTTCCAATACACCCCCTCAAAGTCGAGAACAATGCGGTTTTTTTCTTCGTCAAGGCATCCACCTCTGTCGTCGTTGGGTGAACAGGCCGCTACCATTGCGCCAAGCGCAAGAACACAAAAAATCTTCTTCATAGTGCTTTAATTTTAGTTGTTAAACAAAAGTGTTAAAAGTACATCCGTCGCATACCGATTTTCGGCTTATGCGAGCAGACGATACAACAACTAAAGGGAGACTATGCCCAATAGAAAAAGAATCAACGAGGACTACCCTACCTCTTTTTCGTCGAACGAAAAACATGGAGTGGAAAAGTTCCGCGATTTTGCCCATCCGTCGCAGGTCGAAAATCTAAAAATCGCAGAGGCAGGTCTTCTGACTTGTTTCGTTCGTGCGGCCTTCCCACCATTGTTTGGCAGTGACCATTCGATTGCACGAACATTTAGAAACTTACAGCAGCGAGGACTGTCCGGGATTTACACCCGATTCCCTTTTCATCGAAACGCCCACAACGGGTCGATCCGAACCTTTGCTGCTGCAAACATAGGAAATATTTCGTTACGTTATACGAAAAGGGGGAGAAAATTTCAAAATTTCTCTCCCCTCTTCCTTGTTTTATTTCTCTATTGTTTTGCGCACCGCCTTGATATGTGCCGCAATCTTTTTGTCGATGATTGCATTGAATTTGTCTATATCCTCCGGGTATTCGCTCGGCATTTCGCACACCGTTTGGACGCTCACGACACTTCTCATCAGCTCTCGGTTTAGCACGCTCTCGTCGTCAGTAAGTTTTTTGTAGGCCTTAGCACGCACCTCGTTGCACAAATCCAGCAAAGCCGTACCTGCTATAGACTCCGGAATGGCTGTTTTGGCCCTCACATAGACAGGTACACCCATACTTGCCTGCGGAAGTCCCACAGCGACCAACATACGCGGATTTTTAGCGTCACACACCATCACAGCCGATGCCGATGCAGTATAACGGGCTATCGAGGTGTTATCTTTCACTACCCTATCCGACTCGTCGAGCACACATCCTCCCGCAGAATTTTGATAGTTACGCGAAAACTCCAAGAATTCATGTGTCGCGTAGACCGACTTTTCTCGCATCTGATTCATTGCAATATCATAACGTGGTGTGCTTGGTCCTTTCTCCTCCATATTACCCGAGAAGGAGTAGTTCGAGCGTACGTCAAAGCCCTCTTTGCGCTCGGTTGCATCATATCTGACAAAACCATCCTGGCTCACCTCGAAGTATGCCACCTTGCCCGAAGGGTCGCCCACGGCGTAGTTCGTTACATACCTGCGTTCGCCATTCGACTGTGCCAACCACACCTCGAACTCATCCACCGTGGCACACTTGCCGAGAATTTCCCCCATAAGCGATATTGCGCTACCTTTCAGTGTTCCTTTCTTTGTCTTGGCAATGTTGTGAGATACGGTATTCAGCACCGCAAAACCCTTTTCGTTGATGCCGCAGTAGGTATATTTGCCATCGAGCGACACAAGAGCCGTATAGCCATATTGTTCGCCCTCTACGTACGCCACTTGGCAATCCCAGGTCGATGCATCGCGATGTTTCCACAACAATGGAACACCTTCGCTCGATTTCGCTGCCGTGACTATTGCCGAGGTACAGGCCGATATCTCTCCGTAGAGAGCAAGTGCAACCAACAAAGACAGAAGTAGTCGTAATTTTTTCATCGTTTTTTCCTATATTTTAGGGGTTTTTCTTACACAAATATAATTCTTTTTTTCTATTTTTGTAATCGGAAAATTGTTTTTACTTAAAATTGATGTACTATGAAGTTTTTTAAGGTGTTTTTAGCTACGTTGCTCGCCTTGGTTGTGAGCTCCGTTTTATCGTGGATATTGTTTCTTATTATTTTTGTCGGTTTTGCCGGCTCGATGGAAGATACAACAAAGGCAGTTCTTACACCGCAGACAATCTTAAAGATTGATTTGGCGGAGAATATTACTGAGGCTCCGAGCAAGAATCCTATGGCCGGTTTCGACTACAACACAATGACAATGTCCAAGACAACCCATCTGCTGAAGGTATTACAGGCTCTCGAGGCAGCCAAGAGCGATGCGCGCGTGAAGGGTATCTACCTAAACTTCACGGGTTTGGGTAGCATCACAACCGGAGCGATGGAGGAGATGCGCTCGGCTCTTGTCGATTTTAAGCAGAGTGGTAAGTTTGTCGTGGCTTACAACGAAACCTACTCGCAAGGGGCCTACTACCTCGCGTCGGTTGCGGATAAAGTATATCTCCATCCCGAGGGTGGCTTCTCGTGGGTTGGATTTGTACAAACAGGTCTATTTATGAAGGGAGCGATGGATAAACTCGGCTTGAAGGCCGAAGCAATTCGCCCTACAGCTTGCAAATATAAGAGCGCAGTCGAACCTTATATCCGCAAGGACTTCTCGCCCGAAAATCGTGCACAGTCGCAGATGATGGTGGACGATATGTGGGGTGTTTTGGTAGGTGCTATTGCCGAGAGCCGCAACCTCGACGCAAAGAAGCTTATGGTTTGGGCAGATAAGTTGGAGATAACACAACCCGAAGATGCTCTGAAAAACGGCTTGGTCGATGCGCTTATCTACGAGGACGAGATGGAGGCAAAGTTTGCCGAGTACGGAGTTGAGATGGGCAAAGACGATAAATATAATATAGTATCGCTGGGCGAGTATATGACCCTTAACCCTGCTGTTGCACAGTTTGGTGTGCCTTCCGTTGGTATTATCTATGCCGAGGGTCAAATCTTCGATGGTACGGGCGAGGACGACAATATCTACAGTGCAAACCTTGCCAAGGTGTTGAAGAAGGCTCGCAAAGATAAGGAAGTGAAGGCTGTTGTTCTCCGCGTAAATTCCCCTGGAGGAAGCGCTTTAGCAAGTGATGTTATCTGGCGCGAGGTTGAGTTGCTACGCAAGGAGAAGCCGGTGATTGTCTCGATGGGTTCGTATGCTGCAAGTGGTGGTTACTACATCTCGACAGGTGCCGACGCTATTATTGCCGACCGCCTCACTCTGACCGGCTCAATCGGAGTCTTTGGTTTGTTTCTCGAGGGCGAGAATATGCTCAACAATAAACTCGGCATCACTACCGATGTCGTGAAGAGCGGATCGTCAGCCGACTTTGGCACAAATGTTTTGGGTGTTGGCGTTCGCAAGATCTCAGATTTGGAGCGCAAAACACTTCTTCGCTCGGTAGATAAGGTCTACGAGACATTCACTTCGAAGGTTGCAGCCGGACGAAATCTTCCTAAGGAGAAGGTTATGGAGTTGGCACAGGGTCGCGTATGGTCAGGAACTCGTGCTGTGGCGTTGGGCTTGGCAGATGCAAACGGAGGTCTGCGCGAGGCTATCGCTGTTGCAGTAGACAAGGCGGGCATCACCGACAACTACCGCGTAACCGAAATTTTGGAGGATCTCTCTCCTTTTGCGCAGATGATGCAATCGCTCAATATGCAGGCTAAGGCATACATTTACGATGCCGAGACATTGGAGGCTGCCGAGTACTACAAGCAGTTAAAGCGCGAGGTTTCTCGCGAGGGCGTACAGGCCTACTGCCCGTATGCTTTCAGCATAAACTAAAAACGGAAAGCGGAAAACGGAAAACTAATAGGCTATTAGCCATCGGCTTTTGGAGAGAATAGGGAGTTTAGCGATGCTATTCTCCCTATTCTCTATTAAACGCCCTAAACTACTTACACTCTCCACTGCCGAGAATCTTTTCAATTCCTGCGATTGAGAATTGCCTGCGCTACCCTTAATAGCCGTTTCTTGCCTTTATTTTTCGGCGCAAAAACAAAAAAGTTTTCCGTTTTTTGCTAACTTTGCAAAAACAAAAAAGCCAATGGTCAATGGCTAATGGCTAAAAGCTAAAAATATGAGGTCACGAATAAAAGAGCTTCTCAAGCGGGTTTTTCATCCCGAGTTGGAGCAGGATATTGTAACGGCAGGAATTTTCGAGGGTGCCGAGGTTGAGGAGGATAAGGTAGTTGTGTCGCTTATCTTCCGCAAAGCTCGCGATCCGTTTGCCACAAAGATTAAGAGTAGGGTAGAGGAGACCATCTCCTCAGCCTTCCCTTCATACAAAGTTACCGTAATCGTGAAGGAGGGCGAGAAGAGTGCCGAGCGTGCAGCCAAAAATGCCGCTATCGAGGAGATGCATAACTTCTCGACCACCGCAAACATCAAACATATTGTAGCCGTTGCTTCGGGCAAGGGCGGAGTGGGCAAATCAACCGTTACAGCCAACCTTGCTGTGGCGTTGGCAAAAGAGGGTTACAAGGTGGGCGTTTTGGATGCCGATATCTATGGCCCTTCGCAGTCGAAGATGTTTGGCGTGGAGGATTATCTGCCCGATGCAAAGCAGGTGGATGGTCGCGACTATATAGTGCCTGCCGAGGTGGATGGAATAAAGCTTATTTCGATAGCTATGTTCATCCGCAAAACCGACGCTTTATTGTGGCGTGGCACTATGGCTAACAGCGCATTACGCCAACTTATCCACCAAACCGAGTGGGGAAATTTAGATTTTTTACTAATTGACCTTCCTCCGGGTACGGGCGACATAC
>JAZNHC010000066.1:0-3158 GCA_045576755.1 Alistipes sp. | reverse complement strand
ATGAAAATAAAAGTTGCGAAAAATTAAATATCTCCCTAAATTTGCATCGCAGTTGAACTTGAATGAAACATAAGAAGAGTCATTGAATGTCGAAAATGGAGAGGTCTACAAAGCTTGTTATACTTGTTGCTGTGATAGTATTATGTCTGCTTGTCATATATATCTATGTGGATCCGTCAGCATCGCGCCTGTTGCCGTCGTGCCTGTTCAAACGTTTTACCGGATACGATTGCCCTTCGTGTGGCTCGCAGCGAGCACTTCATATTCTACTTAATGGAGGCGTTAAGACAGCTTTTTGGTACAATCCGTTTATGTTTTTGGTATCGCCATACGTGTTTGCTGTGGTCTATTCGGCAATATTCGATAATAGTTCGGCAAGACGTATAAGACCGATTGTGAATAGCCGAATCGCCGTGTTGCTCTTTATGACGTTTTATTTCGCTTGGTGGATTGTCCGAAATACCGAGTGGTGGCAATCTTTGATGTAGACGCACAAAAAAAGAACCGAATTTTCGGTTCTTTTTTTGTGTATGAGTAAAACGTATTACTACTTCTCGCCATTGAGCACGACCCTTTCGGCTACGCTGCGGAGATAACGGGCAATGTCGGCATTGAGCGTGACCGGAGTATCTGCCTTGAAAGGCTCCTTAAAGAGTGTTAGATAGCCTACTGCAGCCGACAGATACGATCCTGCTACAGATGGGTGTGAGCCATCCTTTATGTAGAGGTTGATTTCGGGACGTTCACGTCGTACAATCTCCCACGCAACACCAACGGGCGAAAGACCCATATTTAACTGTTGAGCCATTGCGGTAGTATTCGCGGTGACAACATCCTGCATTGCTTTGTAGCTTGTGAAGAATTCGGGATAACCGCTAACGAGGTCTGCCAACTTCTTACCCTTTATGGTGTTGTTGCCATCCTTGCGACCCCAGGTCAATTCGATGATACACTTTGCCTTAGGGCTATGTTTTTCGACCTTCGCCTTCATCTTGCCCATCCAACCAATTACATCCTGATCTACTGATGTGCCGATACGCAGCGAATGGAGGCTCTGGTCCTGCAAGAAAGCGTAGTCAAAGCCACCCTGCTCGATTGTCTCGCGCGATACGTGGTCTGCGAGGTGCTGCTTCATTGTGTAGCCACCGTGGAGATATGTTGCACACTCGAGATAGTGACCTTCGTTCCAAGCAATCTCCTTGAGCTGCATTGGATAGAGGTTATAGTAGGTGTAGCTGTTACCTATAAATAGTACGCGCGTAGTGTCGCTCGGAATTCTATCATCATAGGTTACGACCTTCGGGGCATTTCCCGAACCTCCGCCATAGAGCGAGAGCTTTGCTACATCTTTGCTGCACTGACGCAAGCGTACCTTCAAGCAGCCCTTTTTGATACCTTCCTCGAGACGAATAGTGTGCCAAAGGTAGCGAGGCCACCTGCTCGAGGTTGTAGAGTAGCAATTTACGCCATCTTTGTCGGCAGGTATCACCGACTTCCACTCCTTGCCATCCAAGTATTCGAAGGCAAATGGGTGCTGAGTGTCGCTTGGCTCGGTAAGAAATGGAAACCAGAGATCGAATGCAGTTCCTGCCTTAATATTCTCGACAGGTATGGTCATCAACCAATAGTCGCCCTTGCGCGATCCTTCTACAGCAGGGAAGCTCTTTTTTACACCAGTGACAGCCGATGCTCTCTTGCCTACAAATTCGATTATTCCCTCTCCTTTCGCTGCCGCATATTCACCGCTCTCTACGTAGTTTGCGGTGCGTTTAGCTGAGAAGGTCCAAGTGACACGCTTTGGTGTCTGTGCCGATAGCGACATGGCTAATGTCGCTGCGGCTAAGGTTAGTAGTATTCGTCTCATAACGATCTAAAATTATTCAAATGTGTGAATTACAACTCCCGAACGCAACTTTGGTTCGAACCAAGTTGTCTTTGGAGGCATGATATTACCCGTGTCGGCGATGTCGATAAGCTGGCGCATCGAAACGGGATATAGCGCGAAAGCAACCTTCATCTCGCCCGAATCGACTCTCTGCTGCAGTTCGCCCAAACCGCGAATGCCACCTACGAAATCGATACGTTTCGATGTTCGCAGATCGGCAATGCCGAGCAACTTGTCGAGTACCAAATTTGACAAGATGGTTACATCGAGCACTCCGATTGGGTCGGCATCGTTGTAACGGCCTTCGCGCGCAGTAAGGCTGTACCATTCACCTCCGAGATACATCGAGAAGTTGTGCAGCGCAGCAGGCTTGTATATCTCACTACCCTGCTTCTCAACCACAAAATCGCTCTCCAAAGCGGCGAGGAACTCCTCCTCGCTCATTCCGTTCAAATCGCGTACTACGCGGTTGTAGTCAATAATTCGAAGGTGCGACTCGGGGAACGTAACGGCCAAGAAGTAGCAATACTCCTCCTCGCCTGTATGATTTGGATTGTTGTTCTTGCACTCCTCGCCCACACGT
Organism: Alistipes sp.; assembly: GCA_045576755.1. Taxonomy (GTDB): domain Bacteria; phylum Bacteroidota; class Bacteroidia; order Bacteroidales; family Rikenellaceae; genus Alistipes. Next base: position 690 of record JAZNHC010000066.1, on the reverse strand, counting down.
GCAGCCGCAGCAGTACGGTGATGTCCGTCGGCAACATAGAGAGCCGGTATAGTGCCGAAAGTAGAGGTTATACGCTCGTTGTATTCGGTTGGTACAACCCACAACGTGTGTCCGAAACCATCCTCCGCGACAAAATCGTAGTCGGGATCAGCTGTTATCACCTCCGACACAATGGCGTCGATCTCTGCATTGTCGGGATATGCGAAAAATACAGGCTCGATGTTGGCTTTCTGATTGCGAACGTGTTTCATTCTATCCTCCTCTTTGTCGGTGCGTGTAAGCTCGTGCTTCTTGATTGCCCCCGAGAGATAATCCTCGAAATGACAGCACATTACAAGTCCGTATTGAGTGCGACCATCCATTGTTTGAGCATAGATGTAGTAGTGATCGGCATCGTCTTGCTGCAACCAACCCTCCTTGCGCCACTTGGCAAAGTTCTCGACAGCCTTGTCGTATACCTCCTGGGAGTGTTCGTCAGCGATAGGATCGAAGTCGATTTCCGGCTTGATGATATGGAGCAGAGAGCGTTCCGTAGCCTCTGCCTTTGCCTCTGCGGAGTTCAATACATCGTAGGGACGCGAAGCGACCTCTTGTGCCAACTCCTGCGGTGGGCGAATACCCTTGAATGGTTTAATCTTTACCATAACAGTAAAAAGCTAATGGCTAAAAGCCAAGTCGGAGGGGCCAAGC
>JAZNHC010000065.1:0-7250 GCA_045576755.1 Alistipes sp. | reverse complement strand
TTGTAGCCATCAGGAACCGAGATATATACGAAGTTCACCTTCGACATATTACTCTTCAGAGCATAGCGTCCGTCGGCATCGGTCTGCACGCAGTTGTAGCTGTCGGTTACAACCACACCTTTCAACGGCTCGCCCGTAGTGGAGGTTACACGACCATAAATAGTTGTGCCATCTGCCATTGGCTCTGCCTTCTCGGCGTAGTTGTTATGGAAATAATCGCCCACAATCTTTGTGTAGGTCGTATATGGCACGATATCGTCCACTCGACCACCTTCAGCAAGAACCTCACCGCGATTTGCGCAGTCGGTAAATGTAATAGGGGCATTCGCTGTACCTATCGAACGTCCTGCAATACCTCCCGTATGGATCGAGTGGTTGCTGTTGTCGTAGGTGTTGCCACCATTGCTGCTGGTCACCTTACCGTAGTTGTTACAACGACGGAAGTAGGCACCGTGCGTAGCCTTCTTTGCAGAACCTGTCGAACCTACGATACCTCCGATGTATGATGCCTTAGGACTCACTCCGACAAATGCAATCTCGCCATAGTTGTTGGCATTGTGGATATGCGTATCAACGGCCATCGTTCCGACAATACCTCCTACGAGCGACATTCCGTTAGTTGCCGAAACGACCTTACCGTAGTTGTTACAGCCGGTGATATTCATCATCTTTCCGTTAGGCATACCTACAATACCTGCCATACGCACCTGATATACACCATTCGACTCAACCTTTCCGAAGTTGTCGCAGCATACAACGCCCGCCTTGGTATGGCCAACCATACCACCCATATATACTCTGCCGTTTATCTTCTCGGCACCCTTGACAGTGGTAACCGACACCTCACCACGGTTTATACAGTGCTTGATGGTAGCGTATGTTGTCTGTCCGGTAATACCTCCGGCAAATGTCTCGGGCATATCGCTCTTAATAATGATATTTCCGCTGTTCTCGCAACGAACATAGGTCGCACACTTCAGATTTTTGATGCATCCTCCTGCAATACCTCCGACTTTAAGTCCGGCTTTTTTAGGAGAGGCGACAAGTGTCTCCGATGTGATATTTCCACCATTCTTGCAATCGATAATGACATAGCGATTGTGGCCACACAAGCCTCCGATAAGGATGTATGAAGTTGTAGGTTCAGCACGATGCTCTATCGAACCATAGTTCTCGCAGTTGCGCAGTGTTCCGCTATTGATATTTACGATAAAACCGCGCACAAAGGAGTCGTTACCGCTCACCATCTTCATCGAGCACGACGAGTCAATGCGGAGGTTGCGAATCTCACTACCTGCCTTCAACTCGTGAATAAGAGCATTCTTCGCCTTCCAATTCTTCAAGGCATAACCCTTACCGTCGAAGACTCCCGTGAAGGCTTCAATCACAGGCAATTTCTTCGCCTTCTTCATATCGATATCTGCCTCGAGGCAAACCACGCCCTTCTCATCCTTCCACTCGGAGAGGTCGGCGCCACTGTTTACTGCATTCGCAAAAGCAATTAGCTCCTTAACATTTCCAATACCACCTGCATATACGGCAATGACCGACAGCAGGAGTATAAACAACATTGATAAGCGTCTCAAAATTTTCATTTTATTGTTAGTTTTTTGGTTAATTCCCAGATTAGAACGGCAGATCATCTACTACCTGCGCACTCTGCGACGGCATTGCCGGCTCCTCGGTCGGCATTGGTGCAGAGGCAGGTGCAGAGGTTGGGATCGGCTCGCTATATGGGGCTTGAGCCACCTGCGCAGCCTCCTTCGGCTCGACGCGACGACCAACAACATCGGTGTACCAACGACCCTGATACTCGCGCGACTCCACATCAAAAGTCACTTTGTAGGCAGCACCCGTAACGAGGCGAGCCACATCATCGCGCTTGTTAAAGAACTTCACGCTCACCTTACGAGGGTATGGCGAGTTGTTCTGCATCTCGAAAACCACATTCTGGCTGTGCCATTCGCCACGCGCCGAAGTACCACTCTGCTCGGGCAGAATGGAGAAAACAATTCCTTCAAATACAAATTCCATAGTACAATCTATCTTTTTTAATTATTACTAATCTCTACATTTGGGTTGATAGCAGGTAGACATTGTACGCCACAAAGCAGAGGAACATAAATGCTCCCGAAAGGCGATTGAGTTTACCCGTAATGCCGAGCAACAACGGCACTACAGCCACAAAAATCATCACTGCGTAGTCCACAAAGGTTATTCCCATGCTTGTCAGCGGAGTGATCTGCGAACAGACGCCGAGAATCAGCGTCAGGTTGAAGATGTTCGAGCCGATAACATTGCCCAACGCAAGTTGTGTATTCTTCTTCGATGCGGCCACAAGCGAAGCTGCCAACTCGGGCAACGATGTTCCGCAAGCAACAAGCGTTATGGCAATAAATGCCTCGTTCACGCCCCACGCCGTAGCAATTAAAATTGCGTTATCAAGGAAGAATCGACTCGAAATAATCAGCACACCCAAGCCAATAACAACCTTGCCTATGCCTATAACTAGTTTTTTATTGGTGACAACCTCGTTGCTCTCCGCCTCATCGATCTTTCCATCTTTGAGCGAGAAGAACATAAACGCCGCAAAGCATAATAACAAAACAAGGCCATCTACTCTTCCTATCACCGCTTCTCCACCCATAAATAAGTTAAAAACGAGCAGCAGGGTCAGCAATGATACGCCTATGCAGAAAGGGAGATCAAAACGCTTGTTTTCGCGCGAGACCGCCACAGGCATTATAAGCGCCGTAAGTCCCAAGATGCCCAAAACGTTAAAGATATTCGAGCCTATGACATTGCCGATTGCAATATCGGTTTTACCCTCAAGAGCCCCGATCGAGCTGACCACCAACTCGGGCAACGACGTTCCCACACCCACAATCACAGCACCGATAACAAATGTCGAAATCTTAAATCGCTTAGCTATTACAACAGCTCCATCAACGAGCCAATCTGCACTAAAAACTATCGTCACCAGACAGAGCAAAAGGTATAGATATTCCATAGTTATTTCCTCTCTATTTACCCATTAAAAATCTTACAAAGATAATAAAATTATCTTGATTTTTCAATAGCCATCGTTAAAAGTTGAATTATTCCACTTTTTGTAGATGAGAGGGGATAAAATAGGATTATTTTGTTATATTTGCAGAATGATACAGTTCAAACGACAGTTCTCGAAAAAGACAAAAGCGGCACTATGCCTTGCCTCGGCACTGCTCCTCTCTATTCCGTGGGAGGGTGCCAGCTGCATAACTCTTTGTGTCGGTTTGCTACCACTTATGTTGGTCAGCGCACAATATACCCCATCGTGGCGTGACACACTCTCCATGCTCGGATGGGCCACCCTCACATTCGTACTCTGGAATGTCGCTACCGTATGGTGGATTTGGAACGCCACACCGGCAGGCCCTATCGCGGCAACAATCATCTCGACATGGTGGAATTTGGTAGCATTTATGGCATACCACATCGTATCGAAGCGCGCATCGAAAGCTTTGGCCTACACCACCCTCATCACCACCTGGATTGCAACCGAATATCTCTACACACAAGCACCTGCGCTATCCTTCCCTTGGCTCATCCTTGGCAACGGATTTGCCGACGATACGTGGGCGGTGCAGTGGTACGAGTATACGGGCGTCTTCGGAGGATCGCTTTGGATGTTGCTGGTAAATGTACTCGCTTTTGAGGCGTGTCTGACAATGCGTAAAAAGATATGGACGGCGGCAACTCTCGCCCTCGTCATTCCAATCGGAATATCCATTGCTCTCTACTACAAGTACGAACCCGAGGGCAAACTCTACACGTCGCTCGACAAGACAACAGTTTCGGTCACGCAACCAAACATCCCTTGCTACGACAAGTTTAACATTACAGCCGAGAAGCAGCAACAAAACCTTCTCGATCTGCTTGCCGAAGCCCCCGACACAGCTGAATTTGTGCTGATGCCCGAGACGGCATTGGCAGAGATGATAAACGACAATCAACCCAAGATGTCGCCTATCGTAAATCGCATTTCGGAGGAGTTGAGCCGCCACAAGCCTGCCACAATGGTAGTGTCGGGTGGCGAGACCTGGCTCTCGTACGGCAAGGTTCGCGGCTCGGAGACGGCACGCAAGCGTGGCTCCTTCTACTCCGACATCTACAACTCTTCACTCGGAATTGACACATCTGCGAATGTGCAAGTCCACCACAAAGGAAAGCTCGTAGTGGGTGTCGAGACCATTCCGGCATGGTTGCGTAATGCCGGTGACACCTTCTCCATTGATCTCGGAGGCACCTTTGGTCAGCTCGGCATAGGCGACAAGTGTGTTCCATTCGAGCACAACGGCAAGAAGGTTGCTCCAGCAATATGCTACGAAGGCCTCTACGGCAACCATATGGCAGAGTTTGTCCGCAATGGAGCTGATGCGCTATTTGTCGTATCGAACGACGGCTGGTGGGGCAACACTTTAGGTCACAAATACCTCTTTGCATTCTGTCGCCTGCGCGCCATCGAGTTGCGTCGCGACGTTGCACGCAGTGCCAACACGGGCGTTTCGGGCTTTATAACGATGCAGGGCGATGATACTCAACGCATGGAGTGGGATGAGCGTGGGGTTCTGACCTCCGACATTCGCCTTAATAATAAGGTTACATTCTATGCTAAGTATGGCGACTACATTGGTCGTCTGTCGCTGCTTATGGCAGGATTGTGCATCCTCTACTTTGTGGCGATTATGGTAAAAAAGAGAAATTACCTTGACTAAAAAAGAGCCTACGCAGAGAAATTCTGCGAAAAAAAAGAGCTGAAACAAAGGTTAATACTGAATATTATGAACTATACCGAGACATTAGACTACCTCTTCTCGTCGATGCCTTCGTTCCAGCAGGTCGGAGGTGATGCGTACAAACCCGGATTGGAGCGCATTTCTGAATTTTGCCGAATAATAGGCAATCCGCAACGCAACTATTTTGTGGTGCACGTTGCAGGAACCAACGGCAAAGGCTCTGTATCGAATATGTTGGCTGCTGTGCTGCAGCAGGCGGGATATCACACCGGACTCTTCACCTCGCCACACCTCACCGACTTCCGTGAGCGCATTCGCGTAAATGGCGAGATGATATCGAAGCAGAAGGTTGTAAACTTTGTGGACCGCCACAAGGAGGAGATGGAACGTCTGCAACTCTCATTCTTCGAGATGACTACGGCAATGGCATTCGACTACTTTGCACAAAGCGATGTTGAGGTCGCCGTAATCGAAACGGGATTGGGAGGTCGCCTCGATGCTACAAACATCGTTCAACCCCTAATCTCGGTCATCACGAATATCGGTCTTGAACACACCGAGTATCTCGGTGATTCGCTGCCAAAAATTGCACGCGAGAAAGGCGGCATTATAAAGAAGTGTACTACGGTTGTCGTAGGTGAGAAAAACCCTAACTACAACCTCGTATTAGAGGAGATTGCCAATGATTTGCGCTCGGAACTCATCTATGCCGACGAAGCTTTCACACTCGAAAATTACAGTTTCGAGGACAACAAGCAGGTGGTAACACTCAACCGCACACGCGATGGTCATCCATACCAGCTTCGACTCGATCTGCTCGGCGAATATCAGCGTCAAAACCTCGCTACGGTAGCCACCGTACTCGATACACTCCACGAAACAACCCCTCTTTCGATTTCGCGTCGTGCATTTGTCGAGGGTGTGCGCAAGGTGGCGCAACTTACCTCGTTCCGAGGTCGTTGGCAGGTACTCTCTGCCAAGCCTCTCATCGTATGCGACACAGCCCACAACACGCACGGCATAGCAGAGGTTGCCAAGCAACTTAAAGGTCGCACCAATACGGGCAAACTATACTGCGTAATGGGATTTTGCGGGGATAAGGATTTCGCGAATATGCTGGAGCAGATGCCAAGCGATGCGCACTACATCTTCACTCAAGCATCGATTCGTCGCGCTGCAACCATCCAAGACATAGCCGATGTGGCGAACAAATTGCACCTCGATTTCGAGGTTGTTCCTACCGTTGCCGAGGCTCTTGCTACGGCTCAGCAGCAACTCTCTGACGAAGATATGCTCTTCATCGGTGGCAGCACATTTGTTGTAGCCGAGGTATTACCGCTGTTCGACTAACCACAACCAGCAAACAAGATAGGGTGTCCAAAATTACTTTGGACACCCTCTCTTTGTATGGCCTTGTGCAATAGAACGCTACTCCAACAAGAAGGCGAGCATCTCCGAGATATTGGTGTAGTCGAGCACGTGGATATAATCCATACCGCCAAGGCGAACGTGGCTGTCACCACCGCCATCACCCATATCGTCACCCATAAAGAGAACCTGTTCCTTGCTATAGCCGTGCATCTTGGCATACTCCATAGTTGCATCGTACTTGTTGTACTGCTTGGCAACGATGTCGAACGATGTCGAACCACCAATAAATACGGTATAATCCTTGAAGATCTCCAACACCTCAGGATACATCACGCGACGCTTTGCGCGATCAGGATCGAATACGAGCTTATCCTCCTTCTTTGCCTCGGTGCCGAGCAGAGCAAATGTCACCATTCCCGACGGATGCCACTCGATAGGACCTCCGGCATACTCGGTATAGCCATACTTCTCGCGCAAACGATTTGTCTCGCGCAGGAAGAACTCCTTATCGATATCGCTCACCACCTGCTTGGTGATCACAAGCTCACCATTCTCGACCTTGGCGTGCATCATTCCGTAGTTGCCAATCAGATCGATTGGATAGTTGCCCATCTGCTTAAATACACGAGCAACATTTCCTGCACCACACATCACAATATGGTACTTTTGTCCGAGGGCATCGAGCAAAGCGCGACTCTCCTCAGGCATCGGTGTACGGTGGTTCGACAGTGTTCCGTCGAGGTCGAACACCAACAACTTCTTCTGCTCGCGCAACTCTGCAGCGTGCGCCTTTGTATACTCCTCGGTAAGGCACGAAGCACCATTGTACCACGCCTCGATCTGCTCGGGCGACGACTGCTCCATAAGCTGCGTGAACGACAGCTCCTGCTTTGGCTGCTCCTTGCAACCCACGCTCATCATAACAAGTCGGATCGTAGCCATGTCGTTCTGTGAGCCAAGGAGTTGAAAATGAAAATTGTCTTCCTAAGCCCGCTTGGCCCCCGACTTCGCCTCGATCTGCTCGGGCGACGACTGCTCCATAAGCTGCGTGAACGACAGCTCCTGCTTTGGCTGCTCCTTGCAACCCACGCTCATCATAAC
>JAZNHC010000064.1:0-8058 GCA_045576755.1 Alistipes sp. | reverse complement strand
AGTGGTACTTGCTGGTGCTACTCGGCATTGTCATTTTTAGAGAATGAGATTATCCGTGCCGGTGGCGAGGAGATGGACCTCTCGGAGATGTGGATTGTCCGCAATATCTACTTTGAGAAGGCGGTAAAGTATGTTCGTCTGCACGGACACCTCAATATGGCTGTCGGTGGAGCATTCCACGATGTTACAAAGGGTATTGAGCGTTATGGTATCGTTCCACAGGAGGTCTATGAGGGTTTGAACTACGGTACAGACAAGCCTGTATTTGGCGAGATTGACGCTGTCTTGAAGGCCTATGTTGAGGCTGTTGTGAAGAACAAGAATCGCAAACTCTCTACCGCGTGGAAAGATGGCTTGAACGCTATCCTTGATACCTACTTCGGTAAGATGCCGGAGAAGTTCACCTACAAGGGTAAGGAGTACACTCCACACTCGTTTGCAGAGTCGCTCCCTATCAAGATGTCGGACTATGTATTCGTTACATCATATACACACCACCCATTCTACGAGCAGTATATCGTAGAGGTGCCTGACAACTGGATGTGGGAGAAGGCATACAACGTGCCACTCAATGAGTTGATGGAGATTGTGGATAACGCCCTTGCAAACAACTACTCGGTAGGTTGGGCTGCCGATGTTTCGGAGCGTGGTTTCAACCGCACAAAGGCTATCGGTATCGTTCCGGAGGATAATATCGAGAGTATGAATGGCACCGAGGCAGAGCGTTGGGGTCGCCTCTCGGCACAGGAGCGAGCAAGAGAGTTGTACTCTTTTGACAAACCTGTCAAGGAGAAGAAGATTACACAGGAGATGCGTCAAGAGGCATTTGACAACTACGAGAATACCGATGACCACGGAATGGTTATCGAGGGTACTGCTACCGATCAGGAGGGCAACCCATTCTTCAAGGTTAAGAACTCGTGGGACGTACGCCCACCATACAAGGGTTACTACTACTTCTCGCGCCCATACGTAGAGTATAAGACTATGGAGATTATGGTAAACAAGAATGCCATTCCAAAGCAGATCCGCAAGAAGTTGGGATTGTAATCCTACACAATAAAAAATATTGAGCCTCTCTAACTTTTTTACTTGTTAGGGAGGCTCTATATTTTTGGGCATCGGAGAGTGGATTAACGTTAAGTATAGCGAGCGCAACAAGCCTATCAGACTGCTTATTATCAGTCAATTGCAACTGCACGGCAATGAATATTGTGCTTTACGCTTTTTTCTGTCATTATTTATTGTTTTTATCGCCTAAAAGATATACATTTGTAGCGGTGTAGAGTATCAACGCATATTGAATATAGACACCCGTGTCAATTATTCTAATTTGTAAGATGAGGTTAATAGAGAAGATTGTTGTTTTGTTCATTGCTATACTGATGCTTCATCCGTATGCATCAGCGCAAAATACCGAGGCAAACGCCCCCGATAATGCCCCCGTATGCAGTGAATCAAAGAGCAGACATCTCGACATCTCCGCCCGCACCAACATCCAAAAAATCGACATACTATACAAAAACAACTGTGCAGAGCCACGCTGGGATTATGCCGAAAACCAGAAGGCCCTCGAAATTCTAACACAGGTTATTCTGCAACTATCCTCCGAACAGAGCAATGTCCGTACTATCGTCATCGGGGGAGCAGCATCGCCGGTAGGTAGCGAGAGATACAATAACGAACTCTCACTGCGTCGTGCCACCCTACTCCGTGATGCGATATCCAAGATGGAGGGAGGAGCGGCACTGCATATTCATATAATATCCATCGGCGAGAATTGGAGCGAGTTCAAGGAGTGCGTATCCAGCGGTTACCACTCGGCAAACCGAGAAGATGTTCTCGCCATCATTCGAGACAACAGCATCTCGAATGACGAGAAGGAGCGACGATTGCAGGCTCTCGACAACGGTAAGACGTGGCGAGTGTTGGTCAATAAGTTTATGGGCAGCTCACGAAGTGTAACCGCGATTCGCATTATCGAGGCTGATGGTATATTGAAGAGTGGCTCACCATTCAAATCCAGCGATATTGTTGCGCCTGCCATATTGGATATGCACTTTCCCGAATTAAGAGGGCTCACAGCGACACCTGATATTCTCAATCAAGACTCTCGCAATCCTCTTTCGGAACCAAGGGGGGGGGTAGTCGTAGCACCAAATACTCTCACTTCGGCGCCAAAGGTAGAGGCTACTCTGCCGGATAGTCTGTCATCGGCATCTGCCATCTGCAATTCGGTATCCGAGCAACGCAAACCCGTAGTAGCAGTTCGCTCCAATCTGCTTGTGCCGGCACTCAACATCGGTGTTGAGGTGCCTATCGGAACGCATTGGTCGGTGGGAGCCGACTACTACTTCCCGTGGATATGGCCTAAACGCGACAACAAAAACTGTTTCGAGTTATTGGCTTGGGGCATTGAGGGGCGTTATTGGTTTGGTCGCAACCGTACGGTGTTCGACCGTCTGCAAGGTCATTCAGTCGGCGTATATGGCTATATGGGCTACTACGACTTCGAGCGCAACTACCACGGACACCAAGGTGAGTTTATGAATGTCGGCGTGGACTACACCTATGCTATGGCAGTAGGTAAGCGCAAGCAGATACACTTCGAGTTCTCGCTTGGTGTGGGTTACATCTACTCACAAGCCCGCAAATACACCGTTATCGACGCAGCAGGTCCGCTCATCAGCGACAAGATTACCAAGGAGGTGGGCTTCTTCGGTCCTACGAAGGCGAATGTTTCGCTCGTAGTGCCAATCTTCCAAAAAGTTAAACCAAACGACAAACGGCGTGGCGATGAGTAGAATGCGATACATACTGCTTGTCGCTATGGCGACTCTTGTAGCGGTGGCGTGTGAGCGTCGCCCTATCGAGGAGCAGTACCTCAGAGTATATCTTGACCTCACGATAGACCGCGAGGTTACCAACTACGAGGTTGCCGAGGGGGAGCCAGGCTTGATGCGTGTTGCATTCTTCGACTCGGCTACGGGTGAGTACCTCTCGCACGACTTCGTGTCGGACAAGGGCGGATATATCTTCGCTCCGTATGGCACGGTTGATATGGTCGCCTACAACATTGAGGCGGGCGAAACGCGCATCAGAAACTACTATGTATGGAACGATATTGAGGCCTACACCAACGAGATTAGCGAACACCAACTTGGCCGCTTCTCCTACTACTTGCGCTCGCGTGTTGATACGCGCCCATCGTATGAGGCCATTTGCTCAACTCCAGGACACCTCTTCGTGGCACGCAGGCAAAACCTCTTTATCCCTCAACACATATCCAGCGATGTATTCGTAATTGAGGCCACCGCCAAGACGGTGGTTGAGAGTTGGACCATTGAGATAGATGGCATTGAGGGTATGCAGTGGGTAGGCTCTATATCGATGTTGATTTCGGGACAGGCCGCCTCCTCGTTTATAGCCACCCCTATCCTCTCGACAGAGCCGATAGCACTCTACTTTGACAATGTGAACGCCTCGCGCAACAGCACGATACTATACTCACGCTTTGAGACCTTCGGACGCGAGAAGACAAGTGGCGATGTGGCCCTGTTGAGTGTTCTCTTTACCGACATTCAAGGTCACCCATATATGTACAACTTTGATGTATCGGAGCAGATGGAGAATAACCCAGACCAGCACATTGTAATTCACAGCAAGATAAATATCCCGAAACCAGAGGTTGGAAGTGGCTTCAAGCCTACGGTAGACGATTGGAAAGAGCACGAATACGATGTAGACATATAGACTAAAAAACCTTAAAACGATAAATAACAAGACAAAAAAACAAACTAAATTTTTAACAAACAACAATTTAACATTTTAACAAACAAATTTCAATTCACTAATTTTTTAACTTTCAAAAACTTTTTAGTTATGAAAAAGATTTTCTTATTTGCTGCAGCAGCGATGGTATCGTTGAGCAGCTGTGTTCAGACCGATGAGATTTACACCGGTAAGTCAAACGAGATGGGCTTCAAGTCGGCCGTAACCCGTGGTATCGTTCAGACGAATGAGGATATGACCTATTCTGTCGCCGTTACTGCTGTATGGGACGACACAAAGAACGGCGAATTCGCAAGCTACTTTGAAAAGGCAAAGTTCGTTTACGATGCAGGTACAGAGTTGTGGAAGGGTGAGCCTGCTCGCTACTGGCCAACCAGTGGTAATATGCAGTTCCTTGGCCTCTGCCCTTACCCAATTTCAAATGTTACTCACACCTACAAGACTAACGGTGAGTTGGAGAAGGTTGTTTGGGGTACTATCGAGAACAACTTGATGGATCAGCACGACGTTCTCTACTCTGACCTCCTCAGCGTTGAGGCTCCACAGACTTCGGCACAGCCATTGCTCTTCCACCACGCTTATGCACAGCTTAACGCAACTTTCAAAAAGACTGATTCTGCAGCCGAGGTTATCATTAAGAGTGTTAAGGCTAATAATGTACACATCAACGGTATCCTTACTGTAACCCCAGCAGCTGGTAGCGCAAGTACAGCCGAGTGGCAGGTAGGCTTACCTGTTCCGCGTTTCTTCTTGCCTGAGGCTCCAACCGGCGTTGAGAATGGCACTTTGAACGCAGTCCTCAATGCTAACACAGCATTTTCTCCAACTCCGATTCTCGTAATCCCTGGTGCACAGACAGAGATCATTATTGAGTACACTATCGATGGTCACGAGCACACTTACACCCACGACCTTTCAAGCAATGGCAATTGGGAGATGGGTTACAAGTATACCTACAACTACACTATCAATGTAAACGAGATTATCTTTGACTGTACAGTTGATGCTTGGACTCCAGTTGATGGCGGTAACATCACTATCTAATCTTTACAACACTTTAACCTGTGGGGGTTTGATCGCCCCCTCAGGTACTACGATTTAATTGAGAATGCAAAATGCAGAATGCAGAATGCAGAATGCAGAATTAGTTTTCCGCTTTCCGCTTTCCGTTTTCCGTTTAGAATAGATTATGCGTAAGGTATTGACGATAGTAGTAGCGTTGTTGGTTTTGGTGGGTTGTGAAAAGCCGAAGCCAACGGGAGGGGCGCGTGAGATTAACTTCGCGTCGCAGTATAGTCGCGCGCTGATTGATGGAGATGAGCTTTTGCGACAAGAGGACATCAAGCTTTTTGGCGCGTACACCCTTGATGGTCGTACGGCTCGCATATTTAATGCCGAGCATCTCTACTACAACGCCGACCTTCCTGGTTGGGACTACGACAATACGCAGTATTGGATTGCGAAGGCACAGTACCGTTTCTGTGCCGTATCGCCATACTACGCACCTTGCACCTTCTCCGACGAGGATGGAAGAGTAGTCTTCGGCAGCTATGAGGCAACAACGGGAGGCCCCGACCTCTTGTACGCCACCGCCACGCGCGACCTCGCCGTAAAGGAGGACTTCTCAACCATCTTGTTGAACTTCCACCACGCCTGCTCGGCCGTGCAGTTTAACCTCATCAACGCCTCAAACGCCACACTTACGAATGTTCGCAACATTCGCCTTGTGGGTCTGCACAATAGAGGCAACTTCTCGTTTGATGCCGATGGCAACGCTTCGTGGGCAACAGACGGGACAGTAGTGGAGTCGTTGTCGCAGTCGTTTGGAGGCATTTGCACCCTGCCAAACGGAGGACTACCCGTAAATCTGACGGTGAAGCACTCGCTCTACGACGGTGGTGCGCTGTTGGTCTTGCCACAGACCATCTATAAGACCCCCGTAACGCTCCACTTGGAGTATATCAAGGCGGGCGAGGCCGAGTATGCAGTTCGCAACATTGAACTCGGCTATCTTACGGGCAATGTGCCAACCGAGTGGAAGGCGGGCGAGAAGTATGAGTATAACCTGACAATTACCGACAACACCATAACCACAGAGGTTGTGGTGGTAGATTGGGTAGATAACTTTGTTGATTTGTAGGAAAGGAGGAGAGGATGAAGAGATTGCTATACATACTCTTTGCAGCGACGCTGATGGTCGGTTGCAACAATAGTAACAATATATATATCGGCAACCCGCAAGAGATTACCTTCAATGCCCAGCATATATCACGCAGTGCTTTGGACCAAAACGACATAAACAATGGCGTTGGCAAGGTCTATGTCTGCGGTGTGCAGAATAACTCGTCAAAGATTTTCAACAATGTCGCCATAACACGCGATGCAGCCACAGGCAAGTGGTTCTCCGCAACCAAGCGCAACTGGGTTGAGGGCAGCAACTACTCATTCCACGGCTACGCCTACAATACGCTCGACGGATTGACTATCACGAGTGGCAAAGATGGCTTGGAGTTCTCGGTACAGCAACCTACCTCCTACGACGAGGATGCAATGATTGACTACCTGCTCTCCTACTCCTTCAAGGTTGCCGATGGAGCGATGAAGCCAATCGTGCAGCTCTATCTCGAACACGCAATGTCGTTGGTGGAGATATATGTCGTGCGTGGCAATATGTTCGATGCACGACTCACGAAGATGACCTTCGAGAATATCTATACCCAAGGCTCAATGAAGTGTACTGCGCAGGCGGTTGCCAATTCGGGAAACAAGAATGTGTGGGAGGTATCGCCATCGGGAAACAATGATGTGGTATATACATTTGAACCTGCCACAACGGTTGTAATTGGTGATGAGCGCGAAAATACCGAGGCTCATATGGCTATAATGTGTCTGCCACAGCAGCTGACGGCAAATACAAAATTGACGATAGAGTACGAGGTGAACGAGAAGGTGAGTGCAGAGAGTCCGGATAACTTCGTAACGCATAAGGAGGAGTTCCAACTCTACAACTACCAGCCGCTGAACTACCAATCGGGACACCGCATTGTCTATACGGCGACGGTCGATTCGGGAGTAAACCTCGAAGGCGTGGTTACCGAGTGGAAAGATGTTGATTATATCGAGGGAACGGTGTTGCCGGAGATTAAATAGAGGGGGCGAAAAGATATGAGAGCAATTATCAAAAATATACTTTTATTGTTGGTTGTGGCTGTGGTGGCAGTGGGCTGTCTTAATGATAGCGACCTCGGAACATCGACACGCAACCCTATGGAGGTGCGTCTGTGGGCAGATGTGGGCTACTCGCCTAATCTGGTCTATTCGCCACAGTCGGCGACACGAGGCAACGCCAATTCGACAAGCGGTATCATAGATGCTGCGACCGATACGGTGATGATGTTGGGAATGGCTCGTATAGATGAGTTGCATACACCTTCATATCCCGACTTCCTCAACTGCGGTGAGCCGATACTTGCCGAGATGGGGCAGCCGAATGCGGCGAATAGTTATATTCGTGATATAACCTTTACAAGTTCGGCACAATTCTTCTACAACACGACCGACTATGTCAAGTATGTAGCGTGGCACCCTTGGTTGCCGAGCGAGGCGGGTTACGAATACTCTTCGAGTGGAGAGGCCACAACCGTAAAGATTCCGATTACGGGCGACTCGGATATTATGTACGGAGATGTTGTAACGGGCTCGCAGAGTGATGGTTTCGATGTGATGGAGTTCAATCACGCGCTCTGTATCTATCGCATCTATGTCTATGCGATGCAAGAGGAGGACGGAACGCTGTCGACTTCGTGGGGTGTGTTAGAGGATATGAATATCGAAGATTTGCCAACATCGTGTACATTGACACTGCCAAAAGATGAGTCGGAGGCGTTTGGTGTGGCGTATGAGGGGCGTGAAACACTATATCTCTCGGACCCGAACAACAACATATTCTTCGATGCAGGGGACAAGATTCCTGTCGGTTTGGCAAACCGCCGTATGGTTGCGAAGTGTGTGGCGGCACCTCCTGCTGACGGAGTACTCAATATAAGTCTTGCGACGAGCAAAGCGGAGGCACGTCAGCGAGTATCCATCGCCCGAAACTTCAAGGCGGGATATGCCTATGATATTGTGCTTCGCTTCTCAAATCACGGATATATCAACCCCGATGTTTCGGTGGGTGAGTGGAAGCGATACGATGAAGTTATTGAGCAGGAGGTGGATGTAGATATGTTCTACAACCTCTCGAACTACGAAACCGCCAACTCCTAT
>JAZNHC010000063.1:0-40473 GCA_045576755.1 Alistipes sp. | reverse complement strand
AACCTTGTACGACGTTGATGGCGGTGTGATGTACGCAACCGTTAAGGCTGACGAGTCGAAGCCGTTGTCGGTTGGCAAGGTGCGCGAGTTCTCGAGCAACATCCCTTATGCAGCTACCGACCAAGTATTTGTTGTGAAGGATGTTGCAACCTTGAAGGAGTTTGCCGAGGCTGCTCCAACTTTGGAGAAGGATGTGTTGTTCGTGGCTGACGTAGATATGACAGGCGAGGCTTGGACTCCAATCGAGGGTTATGCTAAGACCGTTCGCGGTAATGGTTACTCGATCAAAGGCTTGACCGCTCCGCTGTTCGGCACTACAAACGCTTCGATCAAGGGTTTGCACCTCCGCGATGTGGCTCTTGCTTCGAACGATACCCCTATTATGGGAGGTTTGGCTTGCGTGGTTAAGGCAACCGACACCGTAGTTCCCGTAATTGAGCACTGCTCGGTATCGGGTACATTCACCGTAGAGAACACAACATATGTTCCTGCCGGCAGCAATAGCGACCTCGAGATGAGCTATGCAGGTGTTGTTGCACAGTCACACGGCGCTCGTATCAACAACTGCGTAAGCAATGTGGCATTCACCATCAATCAGGTTGCTGTAATGGGCAACGAAGCAAAGCTTCGTCCATATATTGGCGGTATAGTAGCAAATGCCTACTCTGCAACCTTGACAGAGGGCACTATTTACACTCACCTCAACGGCTGTGTAAACAACGGCGACATTCTTTACAAGGACGTCTGCTGTCAGGCCGATAATTTGGTTATATACCCTTCTGTTGGTGGTATTGCTGCGGGCGTACATCAAAACACCGTTCTCGCAAACACAGATAACAAGATTTCAAACATTGGCGTAACATTTACCAACTGTACCAATTATGGCGATGTAACCATTCAGGCTAATGGTGGTGGTTCAAACGCAGACACCCAAGGTTACGCCTTTACTCACGCTGCAGGTGTTGTAGCTCGTGCAGCCTATAACTCGCTGCTCAACTGCGACAACTACGGTGCTATTAAGCTCGACGGAACATTCTTGCAGACCTTCTCGGGTGGTGTCTGCGGTACATCGTGGTACACAAATTTGGAGAATTGCGATAATTACGGTCC
This sequence comes from Alistipes sp., assembly GCA_045576755.1. Classification (GTDB taxonomy): domain Bacteria; phylum Bacteroidota; class Bacteroidia; order Bacteroidales; family Rikenellaceae; genus Alistipes. The sequence goes on along the minus strand of JAZNHC010000063.1, from coordinate 39,363 downwards.
GGTTACCGTAACCGAGAATACCATCTTCCGCGGTATTATGTTGGCGGGTATTTCGGGTAACAATTACAGTGCAAGTGGTTTAACTTACTACTCGAAGAACTGTAGCAACAATGCCCCAATCACTTGTCTTGGCTCTACTGACCCTAATGCTCCTGCCGGAGGTGCTTATCACTATCGTATTGGTGGTTGCGAGGGTTTTGGCCGAAGCATTGCAACCAATATGGTTAATAATAAGGAGGGCGTAGTTACTTGTAAGGGTAATGTCATCTACCTCACTAAAGGCTCTCTCTACTGCAATGTTGGCGGTGCTACAGCTTATCGTACAACTTGTTCACAGGTCGGCACTTGCAACTATGCTGATGTAAATGTGGATATCAACTTCACTATTCACGCAGGCGTTGCCGATGATGCCACAAAAGTTATTGACCGTTCTATGTATATTGGCGGTGTTTGTGGATACTCGACACAGCAGTTGAATGGTTCGGAGAACCGAGGCAACATCAATGTCAAGGGTTCGTACGCAGGCGAGAGACTCTATATCTCAGGTTGCGCCGGCTATGCAACTATTGGTAACACACACAACTACGGCGAGGTTAATGTCAATGCAACAACGACTAACACACACACCTTCATTAGCGGTGTTTTGAGTGGTACCGATGGAACCGGTGAGCGCAAAAACATCAGCAACGAGGGCACAATCAATGTTGAGGGAACCTATACAATACTCATTGTTGGCGGTCTTGCAGGACAGAACCGACTCCCACTGACAGGCGCAGTGAATAATGGTAACATCAATGTTAAGGCGGCAGCCTCTTCCAATATGACCGCAGGAGGTCTCATTGGCTATCACGTTCGCCACTTCTACAAGAATGCTACTTCAGGAATTGTAATGGAGGGTGGAAATGGAGCATTGACCGATTGTACAAACAACGGAAAGCTTACCGTTGAGTCTCTCGGAGGTGCAGGCACCGTACACGTAGGTGGTATCTGTCGTCAGGGACAAAACGATATGTATCGTTGCGTAAATAATGGCGAACTTGAGATTAAGGGCGCATGCGGCAGTTCGGTATATGTAGGAGGTGTTGTTACCGTTAATAGTGCCTGCTTGCGCGAGGACTGCGTGAATAATGGTAACATCAATGTTTCGACAATAGTCGGTAGTACATCAGCCACAGGCTCAGATGTATTCATCGGTGGTATATGCTACTCGGGTGGTTCGAACACCACATATCGTCGTTGCATCAACAACGGTGATATCACATTTACAGGCTCAGCTGCAAACTGCGCCCGTTTCGGTGGCTTGATTGCCAATATCGAGACCGCAAGTAAGACAAACATCATTGAAGAGTGTGCAAACAATGGTGATATCACTATGGCCGGCACTTCGAGTGCTCACTCGGCAGGAACTGCCCGTTACGGAGGTTTGTGTGGCCAATTTACCATCGGTACACTACAGATTATCGGTGGCTACAAGAATACCGGTAACATCACATTCTCGGGTACTCAGAATAGTGCTACCGGAATCTCAATTGGTGGTTTCATCGGCGGTAGCGATGCTAATCCGGAGAAGGGTTTGGCGGTGTTCTCGAATTGCACCGGCAATATCATTAACGAGGGCACGCTCACATACTCAGGTACATCGAAGGGCCCAACCTATATAGGCGGTATCACACCATTCTTCAACAATGGTACATTCTTGGCATACCCGGTTAAGCTTATCAACACGGGAGATATCATCTGCACCGGAACAAACGATAGCGGAACAAATACATTCTCGGGTATTATCGGTAGTGTAACCGCGCCTGTCGATGGAGCACAGTGCTTCTGCAATATCTACGCTCCTCTCCACGGAGAGGCAGTACCGAATGGAAGAGGTGCTGCTCTCTATGGAATCTTAAGCAAGAGTTCTCGAACTGCAGGCAAGGTTGTGTTTACAAATGCAAAGGTTGGTGGCTCAATAACCAAAGACCGCAACGTCGAGGACTTCTTGGACAAAACTATCACTATCGATAGCAGCAACTTCTTCGAGTATTTGTATGCTACAACACCTGACTGGAGCACCATTACTCCTGAATACGACGGATGTACTGTAATCACATCGAAGGATCAGATCGATTATTCGGTAAATGTAGTGGAGACCCCTGAGGCGGGCACAACAACAGAGTAATAACCCTTTAACACCATTTATACTATGAAAAATTACTTAAAACCCGAGTTCGAGGTTTACGAGGTGGCTGTTGAAGGCGGCTACGGTGACAGCGTACTGCTCCCTGGCTTCGGCACAGAGAGTGACGATTTAGTCTACTAACTCGTAACAAACAGAGAGGGCCGAGCGGTGAAAATCGCTCGGCCCTCTTGTTATATATCGGCAGCCATTACCTCTTGTGCCAACTCTTGAACGGACACTTCGACAGGAAGGAGTTGTAGAAGCACCGCTCGCCAGTCACCTCATCGCCACACCACGCAGGAAGCAACACCGCCTCGTCGCAGTGCAACAGCTCCACCTCGGCAACCACAAGGCCTTCATTGTCGCCCAAAAACTCATCGACCTCGAAGGTGTGCCCACCATACTCGACTATATGGCGAAACTTATCGACAACACCACTGCAACGTTGCAGTAGACGCTCGGCAATGCCAAGCGGAATTTCGCGTTCGAACTCAAATCGGCTCAGACCTCCGTCGCGGCTCTTACTCTTGAAGGTAAGTATACCTTTATTATCGCATACGCGCACGCGCGCGGTGACACGACAAGAGCAGAGATAGCCCTGTGCTATTCGCATCGTACGCGACACCTCGCTACGAAACGAGTTGTCCGACACAAGATATTTGCGCTCTATCTCCTGCATATTATCGCGAAGCAACCTCCTTCGAATCGTCGGCAATAACACCCTTCGAGTCCAAAGCCCAGGTGCCCTTGACACGCATTACCTGCTCGATGATGTCGCGCACGGCACCCGCACCACCGTTGTACTCCGACACATATATCACCGACTCCAACACCTCGCTGCAAGCATCGGCAGGCGACACGGGAATACCAACATAGCGCAATACCTCCAAGTCGGGAATATCGTCGCCCATATAGACAATGTTTTCGCGCTTGACACCCGTCTTGGCGATGAAATCATCGATTGCAGCGATCTTATCCATACATCCGAGGTACTTGTGCTTAATGCCAAGGCGATTCATTCTACTCTCCAAAGTCTTGCCAAAACCGCCCGAAATAACACCTATATTGAAGCCGTGTTTGACGGCATAAGCCAAGGCATAACCATCCTTAGCATTGTACTTGCGGATGAAGTCACCATCTGCCAACGGCATGATACCGCCATCGGTCATCACTCCATCTACATCAAATACGATAGCCTCTACATCGGCTAACAACTCTTTGAAATTTTTGCTCGCTCGCATATATCTTCACTTATTTTGTCATAAATTTCTTGTGTTCGTGGCTTGTGATCCAACATCTTACGATGACGATTGAGGGTTTGCGTATCGCCACGACGTGCAGGCCCCGTCTGCGTTGCCGCAGGGTTCAGCAACTCTATCGCCTTCATTGCCGTCTCCTCGATGACAGGCGCTACAATATCGAACGGTAGCTCTGCCTCAGCCAACACCTCGGCAGCATTGGCATACATAGCATTTGCGAAATTGCAGGCAAAAACGCCCGATAGGTGTATCACGGCACGACGTGCCGAGTCCGCCATCTCCACCTTCGAAGTGAGTGCGTGGGCGACAGCATCGACAACCTTCAATGCATGCTCTGTAGCCCCCTCCAAGAAGATGTAACCTCGCCTAAAATCGACCTTTCGTCCAACCGAGAAGGTCTGAAACGGATAGAAAACAGCACGATGCTCGTGCGATGCAAGGGCATCTATCGAGCAACAGCCTGCCGTATGAGCAACCACCGCTCCTTCAGGCACGTGCAACGACTCCGAAACAGAAGACACCGCATTGTCGCTCACCGAAATAAGGTACAAATCGGCATCGGCAAGTGCGGTATTGCTCCATTCGGTATGTGCCAACTCGGCAACTTTGCGTCCTCTCGTCTCGTTGCGGGCATAGACCTGAACAAGGGTCAGATGCTCGGCATCAGCCACAGCCTGCGCCAACTGCTCTGCCACATTTCCACTTCCTATAACTACTACTCTCATATCTCTCCTTTCAGCTTTGGCTGAATTTTATAGCCAATAATCGCGCTCCTATACGTGTGAAACACCACTTTTCAACCCCTCCCTCCGAGCAGCGAAAACGTTTGCAAATCTCGGAGTTCGAAAGTGGGAAATTACGACGATATATCTCCGCCTTACGACCCTTCATCACACGCTTAAACGCGCTATCCACTTCGAATATTGTCTCCACCTCGAACACTCGCCCCAAAACACCCTCGGGACGCTCCTCCGAGAGGGCTATGCCGTTGTTCGACCAGACATCGCACTTGCCGGCAAAGGCTGCCGCAACCATTCGGGCGTGCTGCAACGACACATCGGGTAAGGTGATATAACGATAGCGAGATAGGTCACTCGGCAACTCGCTCCACACGGCAGCATTGCGCTCCTCGGTGCTACACGAAAAGTCGCCTATGCCCACCGCCACAGCCATAAATTGCGACTGCTTTGAGCCGTCGATGTAGATATTCACCTCTTTTGCCTCGCCACCAAGCGATACGCACTCCACTGCACAATCGCCAAACAGACGAAACGCCTCGTCCACATCGAACAGAGGAGAACATTTTATACATATTCGCTCCGAAACCCTTTGCAACACGGGCATAAGAGCCACTACATCGGGCGAACAATTCTCCAAGCGAACCAACTTCTCACCCTTGACTCCGCGACGGTCAGGATCCGAAAAGCACCAATCGAAGTGGTCGGTGCAGGAGGCAAGATACTCCTCGGCTGAGGAGCATACAACCTCGATATTGTCGGCTCCGAGTCTTCTGAAATTCTCGCGTGCCACAGCCGCCACCATCTCGTTTCGCTCGACGGTTACAACCCTACGAAAACGCCTCGACAAGGCAAAGGCATCGACACCCAAGCCGCAGGTTAAATCGAGAACACTATCCCCCTCCAAACGCTTACGCTGGGCACACTCCTCGCTCGACGACTGTTCGTAAGCGAGTGTCGGGACAATCGCCTGCACGGCAAAGTAGGAGGGCAATTTCGTGCGCGACTTCTGCAGATTTTTGACCTGTGTAGCCACCACCGAGGCATAAGGCACACGCTTGTCGAGGGCTATATCCGTCGCCGAACGACCGATATTCTCCCTGACCGCCTTGGCAACCTCCTCGCTGCACAATATCTGAAACTCCTCCGAGGTAAACATATCTGCAAAGTTAACAATTATATCTCAATTTTACTCTTTTTTCTCATACTTGAAAGGAGAATTACCAATATGGTGACTATGGCAAAGAGTGCGTAAAGCCCCCACATCGCCCCATCCGAGATCGAAACGTCGAAGTGTCCGTATGGAAGGGATGCAGCCCACTCGACCACCCCATTCTGCACCCTGGCTGCAAACTCCGCCACAACACCCACTGCAGGCAGAGCAAGAGCGACAACACCTGCAAAAACAATAAGGTTGGCAAGCAGGATGACAATTGGGTTTATCACTATGCCGACCAACGAAACCATCGAAAAGGTATTAGCCACAAGCGGCATTGTTATCAAGGTCGAGGCTACGCCCACCAGCAAGATGCCGATAATAGAGTTGAGCCACTTAAATCGTGTGGCACAAAGTCGATAGAGGGGCATAGCCCACAGGAGTATGCCTGCAACGGCTATAAACGAGAGTTGAAACGAGATATCGAAGAGGAGATGCGTATCGAAAACAAGCATTGCAAAGGCTGTGGCAGCCAAGATGTTTACACCGACATATTCACGCAATGAAGAGAGTGATAGCTGCAACAACGAGAACATCACGGCGGCTCGGATAGCACTTGGCGACATACCGCAGAGCCAAACATAGAGCCAAATCAGCACCACCGCCCCAACCGAACGCCACACATTGCCATAACGCAACAGCACCAACGGATAGAGCAGCAGATTTATCAGCATAAAGGCTATGCCGATATGCAATCCCGACACGGCAAGCAGATGCGATCCACCGCTTGCCGAATAGCTTTGACGAAGTTTGCTCGAGATTTCACGCCTCTCGCCCGTAGCCATTGCCAACACCACGGCACGTGCATCGCCCGTCGGTAAGGCACCTTGCAACCGCGCCACTGCCCAATCGTGCAGAGTAATACACTCGCTCGGAAGATATTCGTATGTGGCACGATGGTTCACCGAAACCGCCCCGACAAACCCCCGGTGGTGCATCAATCGGGCATATTGAGCCTGCTCGGCACGGAAAGGACGTATCGGCGCAGCAAGGCGCAGACGATCACCAGCCACAAAACGTATCAACGAATCGCCCCAAACCATCACTTTGCCACCTTCAAGGGTAGCATCCTCGCACCCGACAATCTTCGCCTCGGTCGAGGTGTAACCTCTGCGCAAAACAGAGGATGATGCCACTTCGAGTTCCATATTAAGAGGTCGGTTATACTCCACATCTATACGACGATAGGATAGCGAGTGCAGGAGTGCGCCCACAGCAAACGTCATAACAAAAACGGCAAAGATCCGCCACCACTTGGCAAGTGCAACCACTCCCACCAACGATAGCACACAGAGAACAGACCAAATCCACAACGAAACCTCGTACCTATCGGCAAAAAAGATGCCCGTGGCAAACGGTAATACCACCATCGCCATAGGCATCTTTGCAATACGATTCAAACTATTCTCCTCCCTCCACGACATAACTATCGCAAAGATAGTTATTTTGGACCAAAATCTGCTATAAAGAGCTCCCAACCTCGCCAAACTTCCGCCATATCGGCACGAACACCATTCTCGACAGCCGACATTGCCGCCACAACCGCAGTCATTACGGCTGCATCCGTTGTCGAAATCACCTCATCAGGGTCGAGATGGGTGTCGTTTGCCACGCGACGGATATAGTTGTCGGTGTGGTTCTCGATGGGTGGAGCATAGCGGTTAATCATCGTTCTGAGCGTGCGACAGCCGTGCTTTACGGCATAGGTGTTCAACAACACAAACATCGCTCGATAGCCCCACTCGATACTCTCGAATTGGCGAAATGCCACATCACTACTCTGCGCCTTCTCACCCTTGTACCGCACCGAGCTAAGGCGGATATTTCCGGGATTGTTATTGCGCAATCCTCTACTTTTCTTTGTCATAATCTCCTATCTCTCGTTCAACTTTTCGTTTAACATACTTTCTCAGCCACTCGAAGAGCTTTGCATCGCTCAACACCGAGGCGTTCTCCAAAAAAGACCACATCTCCACCCCACAAATAGCCCCCGCAATTGTTCGCGTGAGGTTTAGGGTTATGAAGTTCAGGATGCAACACTCGATAAGCCAGCACATACCGATTGTGAGCATCACAAAGCCCGCCTTGCGGATGGTGCGCCACGCTTCGTACGAGGAGAAGTACCACGCTTCACCTCTGCGCCTTGCCTCGCAACGGGAGGCTACGACCCCCGTCACGAAATCGACAAGAATAAAAGAGAGTGCGCACATCACCACAGGCTGTATCGGGGCAAACAGCGCGGCAAAACCGAGCACGATGCCGTTAATAACTCTGTACATAGCCTCCATTGATCTTACATTTTTGCATTACATCCTGCCCCGCATCGTAGCTCGCAAACTCGCCCGCGTGCGAGGCGAGGTGGTCGGAGAGTCGGCGCAACAACATCTGTCGTCGCAGTCGCAGCGACTTGTGAAGCGCATTGGTTACACCTCGGGTCGAGGTATCGGCACGCGCCGACGAGGGGATAATCAATCCGCCTTGTCCGGTGCGAACATTTAATGCAGGTTGAATCATTGTTCGCACTGCCATTGCGAGAGCCGGTGCAACAAAATCGTTAAGAAGCGTCGCGTGAGAGCCTTCAACCATCTCCTCACACAACTTTGCGCCCACAATCGGGATAATGTAGCGATGAGCTGCTGCAGCGATGTCCGAATCGAGGACAACATCCGGCGAAACATACTCGCCATCGCCGAAAGCAAGGGAAATAACTTGTTCATTTGTTATAAGATTTTGCATAGGTTTAATCGATAGATTTTATGTTGTATTTACTGATCTCGGAGAGGAACAGCTGCTGTCGCTCATCGCTCTCGTCGTAGTCCAAACCATCCGCCTTACGCGCCTCCCATACCTTCATATAGATAGGCTTGGAGCGCGTCGGTGGGCGATTGATAACCTCCAACGACGAGCAATCTACGCCCAAGATCTCGCTTATGGCGTGGACAATAGGCTCCAACAGTTCGCTCTGCTCACCGAGGATGACGGTGTTGAGGGCAACCTCGTACTCGTGCAGGATGCGCTCGGCACTAAATCCCGTCGAGTAGTCCAGACCGCTCAGCGAACGGAACCACGAATGCGCCACCACGATATCGCTCGTAGCCTGATCGTGCAGATCGCGCCAATCGCCATCGTTCTGCGACTCGATGGGAATAAATCGCGAGTTATCGTCCGAACTCTCGTCGCGAATGATGAACATCACCTGACCAGGTTTACCGGCAAAACGTTGCTCGGCCATTCGCGCCAACTGCGAAGCCTCGGCTTCGCTATCTACCGCATTATCGATCATCATCACACCCGAGAGTTGGAACGAATTGTCCAAGCGAGCAATATTCCAACGATCTGTCTTATAGGCTATTGCCGATACATTCATACCGGCGATATACTGAGGCACACCGTAGTGTTCGAACATTGGTTCGTAATCCTTGTAGTGGATTATCGAGCGCAGCGTGCCGTCGGCAAACTTCTCGAAGTTCGGGTAGAGAGGAAGTGTTTTTGCCTCGCCTACGCGAAAACGACTCCAATCGTGATGGAGAATAATGTGTTGCGACCCCTTCGCCACACGACAACGGGTGGCATCTTGATGATAGAGCGAGATGAATGAGTGGGATTCGTCGGTCACAACCTCCAAAAAGGCGTTGCCAAAGAGCGACTTGTCGAAAGCCAACTTATTCAGCACCTGTCGCAACGACTCTCCGTCACCATTCACCCTCTCGACCACATCGCCGAGCAGTGGCACGGTCTGATCGTAGTTAAAACCCTTGCCCGAAATGTAGTCGGCCTTGTCGTTGATGATGCGGCGATGGGCTGTCGAGCGTCGCGAAAGTACCGCCAACGCATCGGGCATATTGTTGTCCACGCCCCAACGCCAAAACTCCTTGCTCTCGACCTTCTGAGCCGAAAGTGCATAGAGGCTTTCTGCCCTGTTTTGTGTGGAACAAACCACACTTTTTATCTTCTTATTTTCCATATCATCAATAGGTTTTTTGTGATTAAATTATTTCGAGCGAGAACTCCGTGTCACACGATACAAGTTGCAGTGTAACAGTCGGTTGATCGTGTGCGCTACTACCCGAAGAGACGATTAGGCTCCCAAGTCGCAGGGGCTGCTCGTCGCCAAACTGCTGCGAGTAGCCGACCAACAGATTTCGTCCGTCTGCCAAAACCACTACCGCAACCACGCCATCGATGGAGGCTCGCTCCACGAAGTTGTTTTCGAGCCACACATCAGCCTCGTTTCTCGATGCCACAAGGTGCAATGTGTGGGTTATCTTGGTCGCCCCGTTCTTGCTCTCTGTCCTCTCATCGTAGTGCGAAGCGTCATCTATCAACTCCACCTCGAGTGGATCGTCGATAAGTTCGACCTCGCACCCTTCGCTCGAGAAGAGTACCGATTGTACCGCATTAGCGGGGTAGAGGATAACCCTCTCTACCCCACCAACTGCTTTATGCGCCATAATCATCGGTAAAATATATTCCACCGTTGTAGATCGTACCCGACAAGAGCGCCTCATCGACAATAGTTGTTCCTGCGAGGAACACCACGCGCTGACGGTTCTCCATCTCGTCAGGGTTGTACCACATATGAATCTCCTTCTCAGGCGAATCTGCGGTATTCAACGCAAGTACAAGGTTGCGACGGTCTGTGAGGAAGCAGAAAGACTTTGCCTTCTTCATCGCGCAACCATTTGTCGGAATCTCGATGAGAGGAATACCGTGATAGGTCAATACCGGACGACCATTCACCATATTCTGCACCTCTACAACGCCCTTGCTATCGAGGTGGAACTGGTACTGATCGTAGATGTCGGAACTTACGAAGTATGCCAAATTGCCATCTGCAACAAGTGTACGGAGTGCCTCCGGAGCATTGATCCAAGTTCGGTGCAGGATGCTCACCGCATCGCTCTCCTCGCTCTCATCATCATAGATGTAGACAGGGGTTTCTGCCGAGGTGTCTTCGCCGGCCTTGATGACACGCGCAATAAAGCCGTCGAAGTTCTTGTTGTCCGATACAGCGCCTGTCGTGTCGCCAAACCAGGTGTTTGCGTAGACGCTGTCGATCAATGCACGACGGAAGAGCTCGGTCTCTGCCTGCTCGAGATCGGTACCCGACAAGTCACCGAGATTTACATCCGACGAAGCGACAATAATCTCGTAGATTGTCGAGAAGTAATCCTCAGCCGAGTATGCCGACTCCGCCTTCAACTTTGTCATCTGGATCTCCTTCTGCGTGAGGGTCGATGAGTTGCCACCCTGCCATCCCGGAGCAAACTTCTTCAAGATATTGCTGTTGTGGGCAAAAAGTGGGACTTTGGTCGGAACGGGCAAGTTGTAGAGTACGCGAATGCCCAGCTCCTCGGCAGCCTTGCCACAAAAGGCAGGGCGGAAAAACATATTTTCAACTTCGGTCAAATTGTAGGTTTTTGAATTTTCAATAATCATAGTTTTACTCTTTTTTTGTAGGTTAAAGTTTTGTTCTATCGCCCTTTGAATTTAAGGGCATCTTCGGCATAAGCCAAAGTGTTTGGTGTCATTGCGACACCCTCGAGCGAAGGATCCTCCTTCATCTCGGTTTTGGTGGCAGAAACGTTGTTCTGCCCCTCGCGCAGAGCCATGGTCGAGGTGTTGAGTTGGAGGTTTGTGGGAGTTGCATGCAGGATGTTGTAATCGAATGGCAGTGATGCCAACGTATCATCCTCTTTCGAAGGGTTAAACCACCCCTTTACCCTCTCGATAAGTCCTCTTTTTTTCGACTGCTCCTCACCGCCAATCACCACATCGGCAAGTCCCGCATCGACCACCTCGTCGGGTGCAAGCCAACGTCCTCGACCTCCGTTCTCGCTCATCAGTGCCGTAAACACATCCTTGTCGCGTCCCGAACGATGGGCGTAGAGCGAGGCAAGGCGTTCATCGGTCTTTTCGAGCAATGCCATACGCTCTGCCAAATCGGCGGTATTGCCCTCTATGGCACTACTCGACATATGGATCAGATAGAGTGCCGAAGCGGATATCTCGCGACAGCCTTCACTCGCAGCTTGTGCAATGATGGTGGCTGCCGAAGCAGTGTAACCATAACAGCGCGTTGTGATCTTGGCATCGAGCGAAGTGAGCGACTCGTAAATCAGCAGAGCGTCGTTCACATCACCACCCGTCGAGCGGATGTTTACCACCACCTCCTTCGCCTCGATGTTGCGGATCTTGGTCAGCTCCTCGCTAAATCGCTCGTAGGTGGCTACGCTCTGCGACTCCTTCGAGGCAAACTGACTCTCTTCGGGTACGCCTATCACCCCTTCGATGTCGATGATGCAGAGTGTGGCATCGTTTTTAATTTCAATCTTTGTTTTCATCTCTTTTTCTTGCTAAACTTGTTTTCTGTAAACCGCGGCTCTTGCCTTTTCGTATGAGCAGGACATCTCTCGCGATAGCTGTTCGATGGCCCGGACCTTCACCTCTCCGGCCCGTACTCGGCGTTGCACCTCGTTATTGATATACAACCTCTCGAGAGCAACCTTATTGAGCAGTCCCCGACTCCACATCGTCGTTATTGCCTCGGAAAGGCTCTTGTTCCTGACCATATCCATCAATAAGTATTGTAGTTTTCTCTCTCTGTGCGTCATAATCAATCTTTTAATATTCGTTCAAACGTGCAACGTACCGTACCACTTGCCATATCCCACTTCTCGATCTTCACAATGCGGTAGAGCGAACTTTCGCCATTAAGGTCAAATCGGAAGTGCCTTCGAACCGACATCTCGCCTCCGCACTCGGTGAGTAGTGTCGCCATTTCGGCAGTCATAAGCGCCACATCTGCCACTACGCGCTGACTCTCCTGCTGGCGCATCAAACGCGGCTTGTGATAGTCGGCAAGTCCTGCTATACCGTTTCGCTCATCGAAACCGAGGTTCACATCCTCGTCATCCACAAAGGCGGCATAAGGATAGTGGTCGTAGCTGTTGTTGGCAATCCAACGCTCATCCTCGGGCAACTCCTTCAACCCCTTGTAGCAGACAATGTGAGGTGTAAAGCCGACATCTATACCCATCTCCTGCATCCCGACATCACCCACCTGCATCAGCGATGCCGACGGAGCAAAGGCGACAACTTTTTGGGCATTTACGGTGGTTGTAAAGAGCTTGTTGCCATACTCCTTGGTCGAGTCATTGGTTCCGTAGAGAGGGTTTCGGTAGCTCCAACAACCCAACTCGGAGTCGGTTTCGAGGTTGAGCGCGTGGCTTGCGCTATCGGCATCCTTGTAGGAGAATTTGTGGCGTTGCGGCATATCGAAACCGGCATCCACAATTTCGATATCCTTTGACACATCGATACGGTCACCAATATCGATCTCTTCATCCGAACTATAGAGCTGCTCCAACGGCTCGATGTAGACCTCCTTGCGTTCTCTGTCGGTGTAGAACACTAAGTTAAACATCTCGCCAAGGGCATCGAGCAACTCCGCCTGACGAATATTTCGCGGAGCAATATCCTTGAACAACAACTTCGAGCCATAACCCGGCACCGTAGTAAAGTATGGTCGCAATGTTGTGCCCACGCCGAGGGTCAATTTCATATTGTACTCGGCACCCGAAAACCACACTTTGTCGAGAATGTATCTCTCGCCTGCCGAGATATCCTGAGGCGGAATACGCAGATCCATCGTCACATCCAACTCTCCCTCCTCTTCGACATTTCCGGAGTAAAGGGCCCAATCTTCCTCGTAGATATCCCACGGATCCATCATATCGTCGCGGAAAAGGAGCGTTGCTGAGAGGGGCTTTTTCTCTGTTGTGTAGATATGCTCCGAACGAGCCGACCACTCGGCAAGAATGGCAGCCTCGCCATCTTCATCCACCGTCATAAGGGCATATTCGCGCCCATCGGTATGGTCAAAGACAATGGCTCGATAGTGCCAATTTGCCGACATCTCGTCGCGCAAATCCTTGCAGGTATTGACCAACGGATACTCCACTCGCAGATCGTGCAACCCCTCAACGACATTGAAACCCGCCAACCTCTCTCGCGAAAGGATTTTATAGTCTGTCGTGTACTCCAAGTGCAACATAAAGCCAACCTTTGCTGCGCGTGACGGAGTGAAGCAGATGTCGCCATTCTCGGTCTTCGAGAAGGAGTGCATCGTATTGAAGGTCTCAATCATCTGCACACCGTTGCTGTCGAAGGCGGAGGAGTCTGCCGTATCGACTATGGGTCCCAACGTGTGATTGTCGAAACTCATCGAGGTAAAGACTCTACCCATTGCATCAGCCGTGGCAGTTACAGGCTTCGAACGACGCGCAAAGAAGTCGCACCTCTCTTTTGCGGCTGTAGCCTCGCTGCGCGTGTAGTCGCCACTCATATAGAGCGATTGCCCGAAGTCGCTATCAAAAAAGTTGCTTCGCACGTTGTACCCCGTATTGGCAAACATCGCCTGCACCATCTCCGCAATGGAGATGAATGGGTGGTAGTCGTCCGAGAGCATCACCCACTCGATGGGCATTGTCGAGGATGAGGTAAACCCTGCACGCTTATCTCCACGACGCACCGGCAGAAATCGCACCGCCCGACTCTCCTCGCCCCACGAATCGATTACGGTGCTCAGATTTAACCATCCCGAGAATGGTATTTCGAGCTCTGCCAAGGTGCCGTATACCATCGGCTCGATCCACTCGGCACCACCCTCACAGATGCGAATTTTATAGGTCGCATTATTGCCCTTACCGAGGGTTGCAGAGCAGAGGTAGACCGTACCCTTGAACACGATCATACCATCGCTCTTAAGTTCGGCACCGTGGTGTTCGCTGTTAAATCGTGCGGTGGCGTAGATATCCTTCGACGAACCAAATACTGCATCGTTCGAAAGTGTTGCAGGCAGAGTGAGATGGATCGTTCGTCCGTTTCGTAACCCCTTCACCTTGGAGAGTTTTTCGATATCGAAATCTATGGGCAAGGCCGGCATATCTCCGACATCGCATCTGTGACCATCAATCCAAAGCTCTACCATAACCCTTTCTCCTCTCTGCGCCACCCCGACACAACCAACGTCAGACAATCCGGCTCGGCAAAGATGTTGCTATCGACCAATGACGACTCTACAGCTACGGCACTATAGCTCCCCCTTTTATCGATCCACACCTTAGGAGAAGAGATAATCTCGGTGAGGGCTTGAATGGTTTGTCGAGGTTCATATCGCGACACGAGAGAGATCTGCGACTCTGCCCCAACACCAACCACCTTGAAGCCTTCGCGGGTCACGATGCTCTCCTTGGTCGCTTTGCGCTCACATTTTGCCACTGTCGGGAAGGTGTAGCGTTCGATAGAGCCGCACTCCGAGATCCACGCCAAACGTATTGCGTTCTTGTGCGGTGGAGTGACTGCATAGTGCAGGTGGTGCAGAGGATCTCCGTTGTATAATAGTTCGACATTGATTTCGGAGATATGTTCACTGAATATCTCCGTCGGAATCTGTAGCGAGAGTAATCCCGTTTCGACCATTGACTGAAGCTCCCACATCTCGTCCATATCGGTTGTTATCACAACGTTGATATCCTCGCCCACCTCCATCATAATCAACAACTCGTCCGACTCGCCATAGCAGATGCGTCGGTTGTGCGGCATGGCAGTAATCGCCGATGGGCACTCTGCGACGGTGCGATTTACCGATATGCGTATCGCTTCGGACTCCTCGCCCTCTGCACGCACAGCATAGTTCGCCACAGGTACATTCACAAGAGTTGCTTCGGTAATATGCTGTGGCACATAGTCTGTTATGGGCTTCACGTATGGTGCTATATTGACCTCGGCTGTGGTGATCCCTCTCAACAACTGCGTTGCAACCACCTCATCGGCATCCACATCGACCACCTCAACCACCACATCCTGAGGCTCGTCGCTCTCGGTATCGATACCGAAGAACAGACCTTGGTGTCGAGGGGTAAAATCATTTGATAGTTTCTCAAGTCTCATCTTTCTCTCTTTTCGTTAAAAAATTGTTTCGATATCACCATTTGCCTCCAACGAGACAGCTCCATGCACATCTACCGCCTCGGATAGAGGTTTTATGGTCAGGTTATCCACGACGGCAACCCTCTTGGCTCGCGACAGTTCGACAAATATTTCGGTCATCTGCTCCTCCATCTCGGCAAGGAGAGCGTTTCGCTCCTTCGGGGTTAATTTTGCACCTTGTCGAGCAAGTCGCAACGACACATGATAGGTTATACGCCCATGTTTTCGCCCCTCCTGTCTTACGAATTCGGGCTGTGACATAAAGGCTGCAGGATAGCGACAGAGGGTAGTTGGGTAGTAGGACTTCTCGCAAATGGAGAAGTCGTAGCCACGCTCAGATACCACCTCCTCTATCGCACTGCACAAAAAAGCGCGATTCATAGGTTAAAAATGTTGTTAAATGTGTTAATACTTTGTTCGTGGCTGTCGAAAACATAAGAAATGTTCCGCACTGCCAGCTTGTTTGATTGTTGATAAGGTTTTCGACAACAGAGTGTCGTATGTTGAAAACCTTGTGTCGATTGACGTCGATTGACGGTGCAAATATATAATCCGAAAATAGGGTTTGTCAAGAGGTTTGCCCTAATTTTTCTAAATTTTGTAGAATCTTAGTGGCGCAAAGCACAGAGCATAAGCGGTTTATGGCAACAAAAAAAATTCGCTTTTTTCATCACCTTTAGAAAACGAAAAGGAGGTGCGTTCAACAAACATCTCGAACGCACCCCCTCAATCAGAAAATGTATGTAGCACTACTTTATCATAAACCACTCGCCCCAAGCCAAAACCACGTAATCGTGAGGGTGTGGCTCGAACTTCTCGAATGTGAGCCAAAATGCCTCACGATGGTCTATCGTGTGTCCCATTTCGTTCTCATGACCCGTAATAACATAACGTGGGTTGAATCCTGCCAAGAGCTTACCGAGGCTGTTTGTCCAACAATTCACAATCAGCGCGTCGATTCGTGGCGATATCTTCTTGACGTCGGCATACCACTTGACATCCTCTTTGTGGTGTTGGTCTCCGGTGTGGCAAACAACATATTTTTCGGGGGTTGCAACAACGTATATATTGTTCTGTAACTTGCCCTGATGTCCCGGGTGGATAGTTACCGACAAGGTCTTATCCTTTTTGAGTTGGACGGAGAAGGTCTCTGCCTTATCATCATTACGCAGATGCGTTACCCCCTGCATACCGACAAGAATTTCGGGAGTTGCAATGACAGGCTTTCCGGCCTTGATAAATTGCTCTACAACATAGCGATCAACGTGGTCTCCGTGATTATGCGATAGGAACAACACGTCGCACATATTTACAATCTCGCCAATTTTTTCGTTCGAGATAAGTGGCTCCTTGTGTCCACGACAACGACAGCGCGAGATATCGAAGGCAATACTTACACTCTTGGTGCGGGCAATCATCGCCTCGTTGTATATTTTGTAGATTTTAAGACCCTTCTTGTGAGGTTTTTTCAAGTCGTCAATAACTCTGTTGAGTCGAGAGTCTACGAAATGACAAAAGGCTTCGGTCATATCGTTGCTTGTGTCGTGCAACAGCATATCGAGTGTGCTGAGAGTGATTCTTCGAGTCAAATCGTTGCCAACAACGGGCGGATAGGTATTCAGACTCTCGTTCACCACCTCGAACATCTTTTCTCCTTGCACCTGTAGGTAGTATTCGGGCTTTCCGTGAAATCGGTACGAAGGCTTTTTTTGTGCCGAGACCGATAGTACACTACACAAAACAACAATCAGACAGAGACTCTTTTTCATGACTTTATCTCAAATTTAGCTTATTTCACAAAACGAATATAGTCAAAATTTCACAAAAAATAGGGGTTATTATTAAAAAAACGGCCTATAGGTGAACACTCTGTATAAAAATTGCTTATCTTTGCGAGGATAATAATCTGTACAAAGTTAAGTAGAACATGGATGATGGCAGTAAACGCAAAAATAACCGCAGTGTCGTATTTGAATACGATACCGTTCATCTATGGACTTCGACACCACGCTAATCTTGGTGCCGAACTACTGCTTGCACCCCCAGCTACCTGTTATCAGAATTTCGTTGAAGGCAAGGCGGACATCGCGCTTATGCCGGCTGCGATGGTACCGTCGCTACCCGATGCCGAAATCATTACCGACTACTGCATTGGTGCTGTCTGCAAGGTACGTACCGTTACGGTGATGTCCAATCAACCTATCAACAAGGTGCGTCGCATCTTCCTCGATGCACACTCCAAAACCTCGGTACAACTCTGCGGCTTCCTCGCCAAAGAGCTGTGGCATATCGAGCCCGAGTGGATTGCAATGGATGATTACTCCATCCTCGACCACGCACAAGAGGGCGATGCCTTCCTGCTCATCGGCGATAAGGTCTTCGACAACGAGGGCAGATTTGCCTACACCTATGACTTGGCCGAGGAGTGGCAAAAAGCTACAAAACAGCCATTTACATTTGCCGTATGGGTGGCACGCAAGGGACTTTCGTACGACGTTCGCGACGAGTTGGAGGCAGCATTCACTTTTGGCGTAGAGCATATCTACGAGGCTATTCTCGAGAGCGATTATGCCGAGCGCGAATATGCCTACGAGTATCTGACCAGAAATATCGACTTCCTGTTCGACTTACAGAAACACAACGCACTTAAAAAATTCTGGAACTACGGCCTCAAGATTGAGCCGAAGGTCAATCCCGGCTGAAGGTAATCGAGGTTGTTCGGGCTCTTGATAAAACTTCCACCGAACATACCATCACGACAAGAAAACGAAGTTAAACCTTTCTAACAACAAGGAAAAGAGATGATTACAATCTACTTAAAGCAATACAACAAGATTATCCGCAATGCCGATACCGAGCTCTTCGACGATCTCGGCTTCGACGATATTCTTTGGATTGATATGGTACAGCCGACCATCAAGGAACAGAAGGCTGTCGAGAACTTTATGGAGATAAGCCTCCAGACCAAGCAGCAGGTCGAGGAGATTGAGTCCACCTCAAAATACTCCGAGACGGAGAATGCCATTATCTCGAACTCAAACTTCTTTGTCCCTACGGGCGATAGCTTCGAGGTTGAGCCGGTATCGTTTATCCTCTCCAACGAGGGAGTCTTGGTCTCGGTACGCCAGGCCGATATGCGTACCTTCCGCGAGGCGGAGAAGCGATTGCAGATGAACTACCGCAGCTTCTCGACAGGCTACCACATCCTTATCTCGTTGCTTGAGGTGCGTATCGACTTCGATGCCGACTTGGTGGAGATGGTAGGCCGTCAGGTTTCGGCTCTCTCGAAGGGCATCAACAAGGAGGACTCGATTGACAAGGCTGTTATCCACCGTATCAATACCTTGCAGGAGCGTACGATGATCCTGCGCGAGAACATATTTGACCGCCAGCGTATCCTCTCGGGTATTCTGCGAAGCGAGCGTTTCCCTAACGATATCTACCCCCGCCTGCAGCTGATGATCAAGGATGTTAATTCGCTTATCTCGCATACCGACTTTTCGTTCCAGCGTCTCGACTACATTCAGGATTCGGCTCTCGGCCTTATCAACATCGAGCAAAACGAGGTGGTAAAGATCTTCTCGGTGGCGGCAGTGGTCTTCATGCCTGCGACGCTTGTGGCAAGTATCTATGGTATGAACTTCCGCGTAATGCCCGAGTTGGAGTGGGTCTACACCCTGCCAAACGGCTGGGAACTCCCTCTTGGCTACATCTTCGCCCTCGGTTTGATGGTCTTGGCATCGGGCTTGACAATGGGTTACTTCCGCTACAAGAAGTGGTTGTAAAGCACATACGCATATAAAAAAGATAAGGTGTTGATGTCGGCCCCCCAACCATCAACACCTATTTTTGTCCCTAAAAAATCTATTTGAACCACTCGCAACGAGCCGATACCTGCGACTGTGTAATCTCGCTCTTCTGCGCCATATCAAAGCCGTGTATTGTGCCTTTCGTAGCAATATAGGTGGTTTGCACGCCCGCCTCCTGCAACCTCGTGGCAAAAAGTTCACCTTCGTCGCGCAAGCAGTCGAACTCCGCCGTCTCAATGTATGTCGGAGGGAGGTTTTTCAACACCTCCGCATCGAGGTCGAGCAACGACTTCTCGCTCTCGCCCTGCAGATAGTATCCCCACATTTTTGCATTTAATTGGGCATTCCAAACGGGTGTATCTGTGAATTCTGCCATACTTTGAGTACGCATCGAGCAGTCGATAACGGGATATATCAAGGCCATCTTCTCGGCACACGGCAACCCCTGTGAGAGTGTCCACAGAGTTGTTTTTACTGCCAGGAAGCCGCCTGCCGAATCGCCTACTATTGATATCCGCGAACTATCTACACCCAACCTCGGACTACTCTCCACCAACCATTGCCACGCTGTGCAACACTCCTCAAGCGGTTTGCCATAAGGGTTGTTGTGGGCGGTACTGTAGTCCACCATAACCACAACCGAATGGGTACGTCGCGCATACTCCTTAGCAAGGTCATAGTGATAGGGCGCACCCTTGAATACAAATCCTCCGCCGTGAATCATAAGAATCGCCTTGCCATTGTGGTCGCAAGGGGTTACAACCCACGCTTTAACCCCCTTTTCTCCCTGTTTGGTAGGAATGGTAACTCGCTCCACGCGCATCTGCTTGTTGGAGCGCATACCCTTCGGCATAATCGTCAAAAGGGCATTGCCAACACCCAACACACCGCGCCCAAGAGGTGCTGACATTGCACTCAAGCGAGCAAAATCGTTGTGTATAGGATATTTGCTTTTGGCATTCGCCGCTATTGCCAACAGACAGAGAAACAGGGTAATTAACATTCGCATAGTATCTATTATCAACTCCAAATATACAAAAAATCGGGTAATCGACAATGCGATCACCCGATTTATCACCTTTTCTGCGAGATTACTCTACAGGAATGTTCTTATTTACATTCTTGCAACCAACCAAAGCATAGTAGAGCAAGAAGGCAAGACCGGCAACGATTACCCAGTAGCTTACGAGGTAGTTGCCTGTCACATCAACAACAGCGTTCTGCAAGAATGGAAGGATACCACCACCGCAAACAAGCGCCATAAAGATACCCGAAGCCTTCTCGGTATACTTACCGAGGCCCTCAACTGCGAGGTTGAAGATGCCGCCCCACATAACCGATGTGCAGAGACCGCACAATACGAGCAACGCAGCATTTACAGGGACCGAAGCCATACCAAAGCCTGCTGTACCCTTGAATACAGGGAGATTAACAACGGTCTCAGGCGAGAGGAGGATAGCACCCAAAACGAGGCACAAACCTACAACCGACACAGACGACAACATTGTCTTAGCCGAAACCTTTGCTCCGAGAGCGGCACCCAAGAGACGGCCAATGAGCATCAACAACCAATAGGTTGCGGTAACTGTTCCTGCGATAGCCTCGGCACCCGACTCTACCTGCAAGCCACCATTCTGCAACCACTTCTGCAATACGTTAGGAATACCTACCTCAACACCTACATAGATGAAGATTGCAATGGCTCCGAGAACAAAGTGACGGAACGACATTGGACCATACTGCGACTTCTCGGTCTTAACATCCTCTACAGGGTTCTCAGGGATCTTAGTCAAGAGAATAACCACGAATGCCACAGCAAAGATTGCCAAAGCGATATACATCAATGGGAATACCTGGCTGATCTTAGCATCAACAATGCTTGGTACGAACACACCTGTCAAGAAGATAACGGCTGTACCCATCAACGAGTTGAACGAACCACCCACCTGAACGAGCTGGTTACCACGGTTACCACCGCCACCGAGCTTGTTGAGCATAGGATTAACCACGATGTTGAGCATACACATCGAGAATCCTGCTACGAAGGCACCGAGGAGGTAGATTCCGAAAGCGAGGTTACCGGTCAAAAGACCTGCAATGGTCTGGATACCAACGCCGGTGAAACCAACAGCCACAGCTGCAAGGGCAGTGAACTTGTAACCCTTCTTCTGCAAGATGTTACCTGCAGGAATACCCATAACTGCGTAAGCAATAAAGTTACACAACACACCGAGAGTACCCATCCAATTGGCAACGTGGAACTGGTTTTTGAGGATATCACCCATTGGTGATGCCAAGTTTGTGACGAACGAAATCATACCGAAGAGCAAGATGCACACGATAATCGCCGGCACATTCGAATTTTGTTTTTGTGACATAACTTGAAAGTTAAAAAGTTAATAATTAAAAGTTTATAAGTTAAAAATATCGTCTTTATTCTATCTGTCGCGTTCCACAACATACTCACATAGGGTAAGCAACGAGGTGCGATATGGCGAATCCTCGCACACCGACAGGGCCGACATCGCGCGTTGCAGATAGGCCTGTACCGTCTCGCGAGCAAGCTCTACACCCTTATACTCCTCGTCCTTGCCCTGAATACAGGCAACGCTCTCCTCGCTCTCGGCGCACAGTGGTAAGTGGCGCATAATCTCCGCCTTCTCCTCCTCCGACACGCGCTCCAAAACCTCAATAAGCGGAAGTGTAATCTTGCGCTCGCGCAGATCGTTTGCCGCAGGTTTTCCGGTGTTGTTATTTGGCACAAAATCGAGAATATCGTCCACAATCTGGAACGCCATGCCGAGCATGTTTCCGAATGTGCTCATCGCATTCACCTTCTCACGCGAAGCGCCTACCGACAAAGCACCCACCGAGCCGCACACCGAGAATAGCGAGGCGGTCTTCTTGTAGATGATGTCGAGATAATTTTCGCGCGAGGTGTCCAATTTCGATGCGTGATCGCTCTGAATAAGCTCGCCCTCGCAGAGTGAGGACATTGCACCAATAATATGGGTAAGCAGGTCGTACTGACCGCTTTGCAGACCAATATTCATATTTCTGGCAAGGATATAGTCGCCAATGATCACGGCATTGCGCGATTGCCAGCGGGCATTGACCGAGGCGCGACCACGACGCAGATTAGACTCGTCGATCACGTCGTCGTGAATAAGCGATGCCACGTGAATCATCTCGACCAACATTGCTGCCAACATTGTGCGTTTGCCAAAGTTTCCGGTAGCCGAAGTGGCTCCCGCAGCAAGCATTACGACTATTGGACGCAAACCTTTGCCGCGCGACGAGAGAACATAGTCGAGCATATCGCCCATAAGCGAATCCTCCGACTCGCTGAAATTCTTGCGAACGAATTGTTCGAACTCTTCGATATAACCCTCTATCGGACGGCGAATTTGATCAAGTGTTGTCATAAAAAGTCCTATATCCGAACAAAGATAGTTAATTTTCGGTAGATTTGCCCCAAAAAGGGAAATTTTTTCTAACTTTGACCGTTATTTAGCACGTTGATATGGAAAATTTCAAAAAAATATTGCATAAATCACTTCCTTCGTTGGTTGCGATTTTACTCTTTGGTGTGGTTGCAGTCGTGGGCTTTGCCCCTCAATTGGAGGGTCGCGTATTGCCACAACACGACATCCGCCAATTCGACGGTATGAGTCGCGATATCCGCGAGTGTCGTGCCAACTTTGACGAAGACCCACAGTGGACAGGAGCCATGTTTTCGGGTATGCCTGCCTACCAAATAAATATCAAATATCCGGCACAAATCATCAAACGCACGGTGGATTGGGTACAGTCGCTCTTTGCCGCTCCCGCTTCGATGATCTTTTTCGCAATGCTCTCCGCTTTTGTGATGGCACTGCTGATGGGAATGTCTGCTTGGGTAGGTATAATTGTCGGACTTGCCTACGGACTCTCGACCTACTTCTTCCTGATTATCGGAGCAGGTCACATAACCAAGATGTGGGCTTTGGTCTACGCTCCGGCAATGCTCGGTGCAATTCACTACACCTTGCGTCGCAATATGTGGCTCGGAGGAGCTCTGACGGCACTTTTTGCCTCGCTCGAAGCGGGTGCAAACCACCCACAAATAACATACTACTTCGTTTTGGCAGCTATGGCACTCTTCGTTTCGGAGTTGGTCTACGCCATCAAGGAGCGTCGCTATAAGGATTTTGCAAAGCGCACAGCCATATTGGTCGGAGCCGCAGCTTTGGCCCTCGGATCGAACTTCGCACCACTCTACTACACTATGCAGCACACCGAGGATACCACTCGCGGTGGTAGCGCACTCGTAGCCGAGGGTGAGCGCAAGGGACTCGATATCGACTACGCTACGGCGTGGAGCTACGGCATTGCCGAAAGTTGGAATATGCTCATTCCTAACTTTATGGGTGGCGATTCGGGCAACACCTTCTCGAGGGATGGTGCTGTGGCTAACACATTCAAAGAGATTGGCTTGGATAGTCGTGCCGCAGAGCAGTTGCCTGCATATTGGGGCGAACAGCCCTACACGGCAGGACCAACCTACCTCGGTGCAGTGGCGGTGTTCCTCGCCCTTTTGGGCTTAATTCTTGCCGCTCCGCGTGACCGCTGGTGGGTTTTGGCTGCTATGGTATTGTCGCTCCTTATGGCTTGGGGCTACCACGCAATGTGGTTTACCGAATTCTGCTTCAAATATCTGCCACTCTACAATAAGTTCCGCGCCGTATCTACCGCCTTGGTGGTTATCGAATGGTGCGTACCTCTCTTGGCGGGTGTGGCTTTGTGGCAACTATACAAGAGGTGGAACGAGAAAAAGCAACTCTCACGCGCTGTAGCTATTGCAGCAGGCGTAACCGCAGGTATTTGTCTGATTTTCGCCGTCGGAGGCTCGTCAATGTTCGACTTCGGACGAGAGCAGGATGGCGAGATGATGAGCGAACAATTCTACTATATGCTCAACGAGATGGAGGGTGGTAAGAGCTATATCGAGCAGGGTATGCACTCCGAACTCGGATACCGCACTGCCGATGCCATGGCAATCGAGCGTGCCGACATTTTGACATCCGATGCGTGGCGTTCGCTCCTCTTCATCGTTGCTGCGGCAGCACTTATTCTGGTGACTCTGCGTATAGATGATAAGTGGCGCATGTGGGCTTTGGCAGTATTGGCACTTCTGATTGTGGCAGATATTCTGCCTGTCAATTTGCGCTACCTGCCATACGAAACCTTCGTCGAGAAGCACAACACCAAGATTCGCCCTACCGAGGAGGATAAGCAAATTATGGCTGACAAGGAGCCCGGCTACAGGGTCTACAACCTCTCGGTTTCGCCATTCAACGATGCCACAACTTCGATGTTCCACCGCTCAATCGGTGGTTATCACGGAGCCAAGATGGGCCGCTATCAGGATTTGATAGATACATATCTCAACAAAGGCAACGACGAGGTTCTCGATATGCTCAACACCAAGTATATCATAGGTCCGCAGGGGGGTGTTGTGGAGCGACCTACAGCCAATGGCGCAGCATGGTTCGTACAGAAGATGGAGGTTGCCGCAAGTGCAGCCGACGAGTTGGCCATGCTCGGCACTACCGATCTGAAAAATGTCGCCGTTGTCGATGCCGATGCACCGCAGGTCGAGATTGGGGGATTAGGCGAGATCGATCTGAAGGAGTATCGTCCGAACCGACTCGTATACGACTACACCCTCACCGGAGGCGATGGTGTGGCAATCTTTTCGGAGATTTACTACGACAAGGGTTGGCAAGCCTACGTAGACGGAGTGCCTTGCGACTCGTTCCGTGCCGACTACCTGCTTCGCGCTATGATTCTGCCCGAGGGTTCACACACCGTCGAGTGGCGTTTCCGCGCACCAAATTGGAGTTTGGCAGAGACTATTACACTTATTTGCTCAATTTTGATTATCTTCGCAGTCGTAATAACAGTAATTTGCAAACACTATGGCTTCCGCACAGAGAAAAAACATATCGCGTAAAGCACGAATATCCTACACCACATCGACAATCAGCATGACACTTGTGCTCTTTTTGCTTGGAGCAGTGGGTTTCATTATGGCGAACCTCTATCGGAGCACAACCCGTATGCGCGAGAGTGTGACTATGATCGTGGAGCTGAGAGATAACCTTTCGGAGGAGCAGCGCAACTTCATTGCAGAGCGCATTGCCGACAGCGATATGGTGCTGACAATGAAGTTTGTTTCGAAGGAAGAGAAGGCAAAGGACGAGGAGTTCAAGCACGTCTTCGGCATGGATATCAACAGTTTGTTAGGCGAGAACCCGTTGCCAGACTCATACGATGTAACCCTTTCGAAGCTGTCGGCAAATAAGGAAGATCTCCAAAAATTTGCTGAGGATCTTCGTCTGGTCGAGGGTGTAAACTTTGTCAGCTACCCCCAGACATTTATCGAGGAGATGCACTCTACGCTCGATCTGTTGCAACTCATACTCGCCATCTTTGCCGGCGTGTTGCTCGTTGTATCGTTCATCTTGCTGAACAATACCATCCGACTTTCGGTCTATGCGCGTCGCGAGTTGATCAACACACTGAAGGCTGTGGGTGCAACAAAGTGGTTTATAATGCATCCGTTCCTCAATCGCAGTGCTCTGCAGGGGTTGTTGGCAGGCATCTGTGCAGCCATATTGCTCGGTGGTACACTCTACGGTCTCAACTACCTTGCACCGGGGTACGGACTCTTTCCGAAGTGGGAGCGTTTGGCCATTCTCGCAGGCTCGATAGTTGTGCTGGGAGTTAATGTTGCAGTAATCTGCACCATACCCGTCGTCAATCGCTTTGTGAATATGAAATCAAATAAAATAGACCTTTGCTAATATGAAGTGGTTCAACAAGATAAACGACAAGAATGACGAAAAGATGCCTCTGACAATGCGCAACTACGTGTTGATGCTTGTCGGAGTAGTAGTTATCATACTCGGTTTTGTTTTAATGTCGGGAGGCACCAAGGCTACCCCCGAGGAGTTCAGCTACGACATCTTCTCGTGGCGCAGAATCACGCTCGCCCCAATTCTTGTAATTGGGGGTTTTGCCTTCGAGATTTATGCTATTTTGAAGCGTTTCTAACGACTCTTCTTGGCCTTTATAACCAACGTACTTGAGACCTTGCGTTCGCCTTCGTGATCGAAGACCTTGTTGTCGCAAGGGTGGTTTATTACGCCATATTTTCGGCTCCACAAGGTCGAAGAGCCACCGCCATCGAGGTTCATTGCCTCGTACATTCCCATCCACGAACAGAGCTGTGTCAGCTCATCGATAGACATTCCCTCGGCACGCCCTGCAGCCCTGCCATCGACAACCACCAGATAGATGTTT
The DNA here is from genome assembly GCA_045576755.1 of Alistipes sp. Taxonomy (GTDB): domain Bacteria; phylum Bacteroidota; class Bacteroidia; order Bacteroidales; family Rikenellaceae; genus Alistipes. The sequence continues at coordinate 12,835 of JAZNHC010000063.1, read as the reverse complement.
CCATCCACATCGCGACCGATGACACTGCGAGGATGGCGACGTGCGAAGAATGGAGCCCTGCGTTTGAGGTAGCTATCGGTGGAGGTTATGACGTAGTCATACGACAACCTCCGTCCATCATCGATCAGAACGGGACCACACGCCAAAACATTTTCGCACGCATCAATCTTATCCGTCAGCGATGAGTAGTAGGGAGCATCCTCCGAGTAGATAATCTCTATTCCACTCGCTCGCATAAGCATTACTCCGTTCACCCTCGGCAACATGCCCGGATGCGTCAGCGAAAGCTCCACACCTTTGCTTTTCACATAGGTCGAAGGCTCTTCGTTCCTATTCCAAAAACCGGCATTTATGGCAAACTGAGCATTCTCACGCTCGGCGATCTCGCTGACGCGAGTCAAAATCTCGGGTTGGGTTATAGTGATTGCAAACCGCTCCGGCGAGAATTTTATTACAGAGATATATTGAGCCGAGGAGAACAAAGTTGTCGATACGGTATACCCTTCGGCATTTTTCAATTTCAATTTTTGTCGTCGCGCCGATACGAAAGCCACCGAATCGGCACTTTGCGCCACCACCGAGGCAGCAACAACGAGCATCGAAAGAAGGAGCACCACTCTTTTCATAGTCCTATCTCTTCTTTACTACGATACAACTCGACACGCGGCGATCTCCTGCGTGGTCGAATTTCTTGTTTCGACAAGGGTAGCTCACTACACCCTGCGCCTTGGTCCACATTGTCGAGGAGCCACCACCATCGAGGTTGATCGCGTCGCGCAATCCGAGCCACTCGCACACCTTTGTCAGTTCGGCAATGGTTACTCCCTCGGCATTGCCTTGCGAGCGACCATCCACAACAACCAGATATACGTTACCTTTGGCATCCACACCCATTGCGGTACGCGGATGACGCTGTACATAGGTGTAGAATGCACCTACGGGCTTACCGCCTGCCGTATCGACCATACCGTTTGTATATGCTGCATGATCTACGCTCTTACCCTCGTCAATCAACACCGGTCCCGATGCCAAAATATTATCATATTTTGCTGCATATGCAGCCTCTTCACCCGCCTTGCAGTAGTCTATCACAACACCTCGTTTGGCAAGGCAGACAAGACCATCCACTCGCTCCTTCTCGAAGTCGGCAGTCGCAGCAATCTGCTTGCCGTCGAGTACCAAGAATGTCGAAGGGAGATTGATGCGCACATCCCAATATCCGGCATTAACACCAAACTCTGCACCACTCTGTGAAGCGGTAACTGCCACCTTGGTCAGCTTTTCGGGCTGTACAATCACGGTTTTAAGTCGCTTTGGCGAGTATTTGATCACCGACACCGTCTGCACCGAGTTGAAGATATTCACACGCACTATGGTGTAACCTTCCGCCCCTTTTGGCAGGGATAGTCTTTCGCGCGGGGAGTTTACAAGTGTTATCGAATCGCTGTTCTGTGCCACAACCGAGAGTGTTGCCACCACAGCAATCAGGAGAAAAAGCGTTTTTTTCATCATCTGTTTCGTTTTAGATTTTACTACACAAAGTTATCTTTTTTAGACGAAACTACCAAATTTTTGTATCTTTGCACTACAAGAATCATTATGGCAAAACAGAATATCAACAAAACCAACGCGGCACGCCTGCTCGACAAGGCAAAAATAGCCTACGAACTTATTCCGTACGAGGTTGATGAGAACGATTTGGCGGCAACCCACGTAGCAGAATCGTTGGGTGAGCCCATCGAGCGTGTATACAAGACGTTGGTGCTGAAAGGTGATCGCAATGGGCACTTCGTCTGCGTTATTCAGGGTGACAAGGAGGTTGATTTGAAGTTGGCGGCTAAGGTTTCGGGCAACAAAAAGTGCGATCTTATACCGATGAAGGAGTTGCTTCCAACCACGGGTTATATTCGCGGTGGCTGCACCCCTATCGGGATGAAGAAGCCTTTCCCAACCTTTATCGACGCGTCGTGCTTGGAGTTCGACTACATCTATATCAGTGCCGGTCAGCGAGGTTTGCAGCTACGCCTTTCGCCTGCCGATTTGATCGTCTACACACGCGCCAAAACCGAAAAATTAACCGAATAGATATATGGCAAAGGTCTCCATAATTGTTCCGGTACACAACACCGAAAAGTATCTGCAGGCGTGCGTCGCATCGCTCACATCGCAGACTCTCTCCGACATCGAGATTATCTTGGTCGAGAACTGCTCTACGGACGACTCCTTGGCGTTGTGCCACCACCTCGCCACCACCGACAGCCGAATTCGGGTGTTGAGTATCGACAAAGCCGACCTCTCCACCGCCCGAAACGAGGGTGTACGAGTGGCTTCGGGCGAATATATCGCCTTCGTGGATAGCGACGACACCGTGTTGCCGACACTCTGCGAGGAGACCTACAACCTCGCCGCGGAGAACCATTTGGGGTTAGTCTGCTTCACACTCCACAAGGTATACGACAATCGTGCCGACAAATATCCTTACAGCAACGACTCATCCGTCAAGATTCTTTCTGCCAAGGAGATGACTACGCTGAACCTTACCGATAAGATTCCGTCGTATGTCTGCACCCTGCTCTTCAAACGCGAGCTCTTCGACACGCTCTCCTTTCCGGAGAATATCTACTACGAGGACAGAGCCTCGACATTCCTCTTTACGGCAGCTTGCAACAAGGGGGCAATGCTCTATAAATCGTTCTATCGCTACTACTGTCGCGATGGCAGCATAAGTCGCTCCTATGGCTGGAAGCACTTCCGCGACTTTGCCTTTGCCAACCTGCAACGACTCGAATTTATCAACCATTCGGGTCTGTACGACAAGGAGGAGATGGCAGATGTGGCATCGGCATCGGCAGACTCGTTCCTGCGCAAATTGCGCCACATGCTGAGCAAGGCAAAGAGCCCCGACGAGCGTGCCGAGGCCTTGGCGTGGTGTCACAAACTAAACCTCATACCACCAAAAACGCACCTCCCACTGAAGGCGCGTATGATAAGATGGTATATTCAACGGTTTATCCTGTAAGGGGTTATCGACGAAAACGATTATAGATCTTTACGAAGATCTGGAATAGCAGAGGTGTGCGGTAGTTGGTGCTCACCTTTGCTCGTTTTATGGCATCACCCAACCACGGGAATTCGGCATACATATCGCAGTCGTGAATTATCGTGTGCCAACCTGCACGCAACACAATACCATCCGCCACACGCTCCATGGGCGATCCTTCAAGGTTCTCTTTGAACGCTTCGACCACCCCCATCATATTGCGCGACGAGGCTATATGGCGCACACTGCGCCTCTGCGAACACATTGCCGCAGGATTGTCCTTGCGATAGTGGTACAACGGCTCAGGCAACTGCGCTATCGATTGGGCGTAGAAAATAATCTGAGCCATCAGGCAGATATCCTCGTGCATACCCAACTTAGGGAAGACTATTCTGTTCTCGGTGTATAGTTTGCGACGGAAGCACTTAGTCACCGTATATCCGAACGAGCGATAGTTGAACATATTCTCTATCCACAGCAGGCGATTTTCGGCTGTATAGGTACGTTCATGCTTTACACTCTGCTTTCCGCCACCATACTCCTTCACAAGGTCGAAATAGACCATATCGGCACCAGTCTGCTCCGCCTTTGCTACAACCTTTTCGACGGCATCCGTATCGAGCCAATCGTCCGAGTCGGCAAAGAGGATATATTCACCCTCAGCCGCATCCAAACCCGCCTTACGAGCCGACGGCAGACCGCCATTCTCTTTGTTTATTATAGTAATACGCTCGCGCAGATGGGGGAACTGCTCCTCGATAAGCTCGTCGAGAATCTCCATCGAACGATCCTTTGTGCCATCATTGACAAAGACAAACTGAATATCGTCGTAGGTCTGCTCCAACACACTTTCGGCAAACTTACGAATATACGGCTCCACCCCATATATCGGTGCTATAAGCGATATTTTATATCGATTGTTCATATTTGGATCTATTCGGGAATCGCTCCTCGAATGCATCGAGCAGAGCTTTGCGCAACTCTTCGTATCTCGCCTCGGATAGCTGTACATCGTTTATGCAGACCAACTTGTGCGAAGGCTTTGTGATGAATTCGTGCAACTTTTTTGACGAGGTCACACCCACCGAAAAATGTTTCTTCGACAGACGCTTGTTCACAAGTCGTCCTTTCAGGAACATATAGTCGAGAAACAGGTATTGGTTGAGGTTCTCCTCGTCGCGGATCTTCGATGCCGAGGTCTTTGCAATCTCCTCGGGCACCTTGGCATAGAGCTCTTCGCACTCACTCTTAAACATCGGAGTACATACATGCTGCGGACGCAAAAACAGGCACGACGGCTTCAATCCCAACACCTTACGTGCAAGGCTATCGGAGTTGCGACATATCCTCTTGAACATATCCCACACAAAGAGGTGATGCGACATACCCAAAAAACATTTGCCATCCTCGAAGAAATCTCTCTTTTCACAAGCCTTCATCGGGAAAACGTCGTCATTGAAGTAGAGGTACTCCTCGTCCAAACCCTCGATACGATGCAGATGCATCTCGATAGGATTGCAGTTGAACGTAGGGAGATACTCCGCAGGGATAATATCTTTGTGTAGCACCACATCTACCTCGTCACGATCTACCCACTCGGGTACTTGGCTCTCGTGCGAAACGACAAGGTGCACCTTGCGAACGAACGGCATATTCTCGGCAATACCTCGGAAGAGGTAGCGCAGAGTGCCCCAATCGCGAAAACGCTTCTCCAACACGGGCTGGTTGGTGTGCTTTTCGTAGTCACTTTGCCAAACAGGGTCCAAACCGTTTACGTATGTGATAACAATATCCATTTTTGCGCATTCTGCGACATTTGTCGCTATTTTCACCACTACAAAGTTACTCTATTATATCATCTTTGCAAAAGTTTAGCCCTTTTTTGTCCTATTTTTTCGTTTTAGGCATAGTTTTTTCTTATGTTGCGATAAAAATTTATGATTTGCTTTTTTCTCTGACTTGACTTACCTTTGTGATAAGAAAGATAAAGAATAGAGAACAAGAGTAATAATTTTTAAATGTATAAATACTATGGCTGTTAAATTTTATGTTTGCCCTCATTGCGGCAATGTTATCCAGAAGGTTGTTGATTCGAAGGTCCCTGTAGTGTGCTGTGGCGAGAAGATGCAGGAGCTTGTACCGAATACGGTTGATGCAAGCAACGAGAAGCACGTTCCCGTTGTAACCCGCATCGACGACTGCCACATCAAGGTCGAGGTGGGTAGCGTGGCACACCCTATGTTGCCCGAGCACCACATCTGCTTCATCTACGTAGAGACCGAGACGGGCGGTATCCGCGTCGATTTGACCGATAAGCCCGAGGCTGTCATCTGCACCTGCGACAGCAAGCCTATTGCAGTCTACGAGTACTGCAACCTCCACGGCCTTTGGAAGACCGAGTTGTAACAAATACCCTCAACAAAGAAAACCAACCTCGAAATTTCGAGGTTGGTTTTTCTTTGTTTATACGAAGGCAGACTATTTCTGCACGTTGTCGTTTGTGAGTAGTTTGCCCTGATACTCACCTGTCAAGGTGTTGAGGAAAGCAACGATCAAATCCTCCTCCTCGTCGGTGAGCGTTACACCCGACTGGTATGTTCCCATATCGCATACAGCCTCCTTGAGCGAGGTGCGTGTACCATCGTGGTAGTATGGCCAGGTGAGAGCCACATTGCGCAATCCCGGAACCTTGAAGCGGTGACGATCACGCTCCACACCGGTCTGCTTGAAACGGCCATTATCCTCCTCGGTAAGCTCCAAACCGCGATCTGCAAAGTAATGCTTACGCAAACCCATCAACTCGTAGGTCTCGCCACCGAGATTTTTGCCTACGTGGCAGGTTGCGCAGTTGTACTTCTTGAAGAGTTCGTAGCCCTTCAACTCCTCGGCGGTAATAGCCGAGTCGTCACCACGCAAATATTTGTCGAAACGCGAGTTAGGGGTGATAAGCGTACGCTCGAACTGCTCGATGGCATCGGTAATGGTTGCCTGCGAGATACCCTCGGGGTATACCGCCTTGAACTCACGCACGAAGTTGCGGTCCTTGTTGAGTTTTGCCACAATAGCATCGAAGTTTGGCGAAGCCATCTCCACCGGATTTACCGGAGGTCCTGCAGCCTGATCTGCAAGTGTTACTGCGCGGCCATCCCAGAACTGCACAAAGTTGTATACGGCATTGTATACGGTAGGAGCATTCACACCACCGAGTTTGCCCTCGACACCCTCGGAGTACTGTTTGTTGTCCACACCGGCAGTGTTCAAGCCGTGGCACGAAGCACACGAAATGGTGTTATCCACCGAGAGGCGTTTGTCGTGATAGAGTTTATAGCCCAACGCAGCCTTTGCCTCGTCGTAAGGTAAAGTCAGATCGATAGGACGCACCGGCTCGGCGGCGCGATCACCGGTCAAGCCGTCGTTGTAGTAGCTCTCGCGATAGGCTGCAGCCCACTCAAGAATCACATCTCGCTTGGCGTTGGTCATACGACTGCCCCAATGTACAAGGTAGTACTTCGCCATAGGCATACGTTTGTCGAGTGCCACCTTCTCGATCTTGGCAACATCCACAGCATTGAAGTCGTTCTCACCAGCTTGGAGTTTTGCCCAAAGCGGCTCCATATCGAAGGCGCGGTAACCGTCGTCGATATCCCTCTTCATTACATCGCCCACTACAGGCAACTTGAAGTAGACCGGCAACTTAGGCTCGGCTGCGTGACACATCAAGCAACCGCCCTTCTCGAAGATAGCCTCTACACGCTCGTTGAGCGGCATGTCGGCTGAAGGCACACGATCCATAATGCGGAATACCGCAAGCAGAATAACCACAAGTGCCAGAGCTGAATAGAGTAATTTTTTCTTCATAAGTACAGCTTTTTAATGGTTAATTATTACGATTATATGAGTGAACACTTTTTGATGCCGAAGGGAGATAATTTACGCCATACCAACACATCTGCAGGCTCAGAAAACCCACTATCAGCAGCAGGCAAAATCCCTTTACGGCGCGAGGTCGCAACAGTCGCAGGTGGATAGCTCCGAGATATATAAACCAGGTCGCCGCAGCCCACGCCTCCTTGGCATCCCAGCTCCAATACTCACCCCACGCCTGCTTTGCCCACAAGGCTCCTGTCAGCATACCTACCGTGAAGAGTGCCAAACCTCCGCCAAGCAGATTGTCCATAGCCGACAAAACGCTGTCATCGCGCTTAACGAGGTGGTATATCGCCACAAGTGTCGCCACACCGAGCAGCGCATACGAGAACATATATACTGCAACGTGTGGCATAAACCACGCACTTTGCAACGCCGGCATAAGGTCCTTATCGTGCAGTTCGGGGCGCAGACAGTTGATGACCATAAAAACAGTCGATAGCAGAGCCGAAAAACTCAACACCCACCTGAAACGCCACCTTGCATAGGTCGCCACACCAGCCACAAGCAGGAAGAGGGAGTACCACAGTCGCGTCTCGCCCATAGTCCGCATAGGGGGACGCTCCAACGACATCCACAACACCGCAACAAAGGCAGAGAGAACTACCACTGCGAGTGACGAAGCTACGAGAGCTGCAGTGCGACGGCGACACACGGCAAGCACCGATGCAACAACCGCCAACACAGCTGTTGCAAGAGCAAACCAAGGAAATATGTTCCACCCCGTCATCATCTCTCTCTACTCTGAAAACCCTGCAGGAACAACACCGTAGCACCGAGCAGCATTATCACTATTCCCGTTGCCGTAATAGCTCTCCAAGGTTCGCGCACAATCTGTAACACACAACCTTCGGTTGCAAGGTTCGCCAAATATATATCCTCTCCGTATCGTGGCGAATAGGGACTGTTTACCTCTATATCGACCACCTTATCATCCACTCCCAACGAGACACGAAACTGCTTAGGCGCACCACTCTCCGACAACTCTACCACGCTATCTTCAAGTCGTAGTTCATAATCGAGAAAACGACTTTCACCCTGTTCATTTACCGCTTCGCGCGTGGGTTCCTCGCCCAAAAACACGCGCAACACCTCCTTGTCGGGAGCACCGACAAGTGCCGATGTCAGCGCAAGCCACAAGCCGACGTGCGTTACCAGAAATCGCCACCTCACACCGCTCTCGTTGCGCCATCCGCGCAATATAACAAGCGTAAGAACACTCTGCACATAGAGCAATCCACCAACCACAGGCCACGACGTTGTTGCGGGCTCGCTCTGCAATCCGAGTACCAAAGCCACCACCACAGCCACAGCAAGGGCGATATAGGTTGCTTCGGCAGAGAGCAGATATTGCACCGCCTTCAAACTCTCCCTGCGACGATAGCCCTCCCAAAGGAGCACAATCCACACCACACCGAGCAACACGTTCATTGGTGCGGCAAAAAACCAAAGAGGAAAGTTGCCGACAAGCCACTGCGCCACAAAGAGCGCAAGCGCAACGGCTACAAGCACAAGTCGCGGTAGATATTTTGTCGCTTTTGTCACTTTTCTCTCTCAACTCTGGTTTTCCGAATGTAAAGATAGTAAAATTTTTGTAAACCGAAAGCAGGCTATTCATCTATTTTTTCATATCTTTGTACAATGATGAAGAAACTACTTAAAAATTTGGGCTTTTGGATTCTTGTGGCAATGGTCGCGGGTGTGGTTGTTGGTTTGATTATGGGCGATGGTGCGAAGGTGTTTGCTCCGCTCGGAACCCTCTTTATCCAACTAATAAAAATGTTGGTAGTACCTCTCGTTGCCATATCGATCATTTCGGGCGCAGCATCGCTCGGCAGTAGCCACTCGGCAGGAAAAATCGGCGCAACAAGTATTATCTACATCCTTCTGACAACGGTACTGTCGATTGTCATAGCTATCGTCGCAGGTCTTATCTTCAAGCCGGGTGCAGGATTGAACACCGAGGGTATCAAGGCTCTCATTCCGGCAGGCGTAGATGCCGGCACTGCAACCGAACTCTCATTTTGGGAGACTGTGATCGGTATGATTCCGGCAAATCCTATCCAGGCGTTTGCCGAAGGTAACATCCTGCAAATCATTGTCTTCGGACTCTTTCTCGGCTTTGGAATAGCGGCCATCAAGGAACAAAATCGCACCAAAGTAATCAATGGTCTCAACTATCTGCTCGAGGCTCTGATTTGGTGCATCGGCAAAGTGATGTTGGTGGCTCCGCTCGGCGTCTTCGGATTGATGGCTGAGGCTATGGGAACATTCGGATTTGACATCCTTTTGAAGGTTGTAAACTTGTTGTGGGTAGACCTGATTGTCGTATTTATTATGGGACTGATCGTCTATCCGGCAACCATTATCCTCATGTCGAAGGTGGGCATTAAGACCTTCTTCCGCGAGATGATGCGACCACAGATTGTCGCCTTCTCGACAGCCTCCTCCATGGCAACTCTCCCCGTAACTATGGGGGCGTGCGACAATATGGGCATTTCGAAGCAGGTTTCTGGATTTGTCGTACCTCTCGGAGCAACTATCAATATGACGGGTAACGCAATATACTACACCCTCGTAGCCATCTTCTTTGCACAGTTCTACGGCATCGAACTCGGTGTAGCACAGTATGTTGCCATCACCGTTACCGCATCGCTCGGAAGCATTGGCCAGGCAGGAGTTCCGGGTCCTACTTTGATGGTTGTGGCAGTACTTGCCGCAGCAGGTATTCCGATTGAGGGATTGCCTCTACTCTATGCCCTTGACCGTATTTTCGATATGATTCGTACGGTACTCAACATAACGGGAGATGCCGCATGCGCTGCCGTAACAGATAGATTTACAACCAAATAAAACAATTCAGAGATGGAACAGACCGAATATTTCGATACATTTGAGAATAACCTTTTGAAGGAGTTGTTGCGACTTTGTACCTCGCACAAGATGTTGGAGGGCACACTCCTCTCGTCGGAGGATATCGACGAGCGTTGGAAGGAGTATGCCCCCGAATATATGGCAGATGCCGTACCGCAGGTAAACAGCTTTCCTGCAGCCGCAATTGCGTGGGCAGGATATGTGGGTATGGCTGTGGCACACCGCTGGGACGAAGATTGGGCAACCTACGCCACCGAACCGTACGAGAAGTTGCACGGCGAGCAGGGATTCGACGATATGGACGAGCATATCCTACAAAACATTTTGGGATTGACGCTCGATGCGGAGGAGTCCAAGAAGATTGAGGATATGATGCGTCGTTGTGCCAACACCGCCATCACCTTCATCCGTCGCGAGGAGGTTGAAGCGCAGAGCACCAAGGCATTCTACATCTTCGCCCGCACAACGCGCGTACTATTCCGTATAGGTGCAGCAATGGAGCTCCACCATCTTGGCTACAAGTTCGAAAAGGTCGATATGGCTCAACCCGCAAATTAGTGAGGATGCTACAAAGAAAGAGATGTCGGGCGGCTCAACTGCTCGACATCTCTTTTTGTTGGTAATCTATATTAGAAGTGCGACACCTTCTCACCCAATACGGCGGAGAGAAGATTGTTTGCCGCCGACGATGCTCCGATACGGAACAGATCGGTTGTGAGCCACTCCTCACCCAAGATCTCCTCGACGATGGTGTAGTACAACGCCGCATCCTCAGGTGTACGAACTCCTCCGGCAGCCTTGAAGCCCACCTTCACACCCGTCTTTTCGTAGAAGAGCTTTATCGCACGGCACATCACAACGGCTGCTTCAGGCGTTGCTGCAACATCAATCTTGCCGGTTGATGTCTTGATAAAGTCGGTACCTGCCAACATCGCCAATAACGACGCATCGTGTATCAACTGAGGGCTCTTCAAAGCACCTGTCTCGAGGATAACCTTCAGTATGGTCTCCCCGCCCATCTCCTGGCGTATAACCTCAACCTCGGCTGCAGCCTCGTCGTAGTTGCCGGTCAGCACCTTGCCTACGTTCATCACGATATCGACCTCGTCGGCACCATTTTCGATAGCCATAGCCACCTCCAACATCTTCACCTCGAGGAAGGTTTGCGAGGCCGGAAATCCTGCCGCTACGCTTGTGATACGCATAGGTGAGCCATCAACAGCCAAACCTACAGTCTCGACAAATGACGGATATACACATATCGAAGCCACATTTGCCAAATCGGGATATTTTGCATAGAAATCTACCGCACGGTTAGCAAATGCCGACACCGACTCCACCGAATCGTTGCATGTGAGCGTTGTCAAATCGACAGCCGACAGTGCAAATGCATAGACCTCCTTACGCTCATTGCGAGCCGAAAGCCCTTTAATGCGGGCAACCTCTGCGGCAACCTCTGCCTCGCTCCACGACGGAGCAAACTCCTGTAATCTATTCTTGTACTCCATAGTTCATTTGGCTTTTAGCCAATAGCCATTGGCCATTAGTTTTTTTATTTATTTTATTCCGCGAACATTCTTCTCCCAAGCCCAAGCCGAACGCAAGGTCTCGTCGAGAGGACGCTCTGCCTTCCAGCCAAGCTCCTCGTTAGCAAGCGAGGTATCTGCCCAGATTGCCACAACATCGCCCGGACGACGAGGTGCAACCTTGTAGTTGAGCTTCAACTCGTTCACCTTCTCGAACGAATTTACAAGCTCCAACACCGATACTGCACGACCCGTGCCAACGTTGAAGATTTCGTAGTTCGCCTTGTTCTTATCGTCAATCATACGCTTGATAGCGGCAACGTGAGCCTTTGCCAAGTCTACGATGTCGATATAGTCGCGCAAACACGATCCGTCCGGTGTGTCATAGTCGTCACCAAATACCGACAAACACTGGCGAACGCCTGCAGCGGTCTGTGTGATAAATGGAACGAGGTTCTGCGGTACACCACGTGGAAGCTCGCCAATCAAAGCCGATGGGTGTGCTCCGATAGGGTTGAAGTAGCGCAAGGCAATACCCTTCAAGCCTCCGTATGCAGCCACCGAGTCGCGCAAGATATCCTCGCACATCTGCTTGGTGTTACCATACGACGATGTCGCAGGCTTACGCGGAGTCTGCTCCGTTACAGGGAGCTCGTCTGCCTCGCCATAGACAGTTGCCGACGACGAAAATACGATGTTGTGACGGTCATACTCGCGCATCAGGTCGATGATGTTCATAAACGAGAGGAGATTGTTGCGGTAGTACTTCATAGGGTCTGCCACCGACTCGCCCACTGCCTTGAATGCGGCAAAGTGGATTACCGAGTCGAACTCATACTTCTCGAATACCTCGCGGAATGCCTCCTTGTTGCAGCAATCTACATTGATGAAAGGCACATCTACACCTGTAATCTTGCGTACACCCTCCACACCCGACATATCCGAGTTGGAGAGGTTGTCTGCTACAACGACATTCAGACCCGCATTGATCAACTCCACTGTGGTGTGCGAGCCGATGTATCCTGCTCCACCCGATACCAAAACTGTTTTCTGCTTCATTTTTGTAGTTATTTTGTGTTTTTCGCGTCTAATCACAGTAGCGGAAACAATAGTCCGCTATTCTATGCAAAGTTAATAGATTTTTTATATATTTGCAGTATGTTTTCTAAAAAATTTTAGGTGTATGAGCAACATTATTACCGCCGAACACATTACCAAACGATTTTCGGCACACACCGCACTCGACGACGTGTCGGTAGAGATACCGCGCGGCTCGGTCTAAGTCGGAGGCCAAGGCGGTCTTAGGAAGACAATTTTCATTTTCAACTCCTTGGCCCACAGAACGACATGGCTACGATCCGACTTATCTCTACCGACACGTCGTCGAGTGCGGTGTGTGCCGAAAATCGTTTGGTAATGTGTTCGGCGGTAATAATGTTGCTCATACACCTAAAATTTTTTAGAAAAC
>JAZNHC010000062.1:0-3593 GCA_045576755.1 Alistipes sp. | reverse complement strand
TCAACTGCATAGCATCGAGGTTGTCGTTACCTACATACCAATCGATCTCGCGCTTTGAGAGCAACTCGCCACGCAAGGTTACTGCCATCTCGAAATCGAAATAGTAGCAACGGCGGATAATTTGGTTGGTTGGCTGTGGCTTCGACTGTCCGAGGTTGATGTATGCACCACGACGGATGCGGAGGATAGACTCCTTTGGAGTAACGTCAAAATAGAACTTCGAGTCGTACAACGAACGCAACTCCTCGACCAAAACGCCATTACCATATACGATTACAACCTTGCCCTTCTCTGTGGGAGCCTTCCAATCGGCAACCTGCTGCTTGTATGCCTCTAACTTTGCAGGGTCGAAAACACCCTTGTAGCCACCGTGATAGATGCGACCATAGAGTAGGGTAGGGTCCTTCTTCTTGTCCCACTCGAGCTGCGGGTCAATCATAGCATCGATCTCCTCCTCGCTCTTGAGTACCTGTGCAAAGTTATAGTGCTCGACCTCTACACCGCGCAACTTTAATTGCTGTGTGAGCAGATTCAATAACTTTGAAAAGTCGGTGGTGGTGTAACCCTCCCAGCCGAGTACAATGTTTTTTGCTGGCTCTGCTGCGAGCTGTGCTGCCAACTCTGTTGCCAAACGAACCGCAGCTTTGAGAGTGCCTACCGTTACAGCGGCTTTTGTTTTTGCTTCGAGTACCGGACGATTGACGGCACGTGGGTCGTCAAAGGGGTACGGATTATACATAAAACTCATAATCGTGTAATTTATTTAAGTTAAACTTTTAATGTTATCTGATATCGTGGAATTCGATGCCCATCATTTCGCACAATAAGCCCAACTCCTCGCGGTAGTCGCCATCAACAACCGCAAAGTGTTGTGTTGTGCCAACCTTGATAATCTCCTCGAAGAGACGCTTTACAGGTACCTCAGGACGGAAAATTGTGTGAGAGTAGGTTGCAAGAATATGCTCTCCCGGGAGCGACTCGACCATCGTGCAGACCATCTTGTACTTACCCTCGCACTCTACCAACTGTGCCATAGTCTTCCAACCCGTAGACATACGATACCAAGCGAATGGTGCGCCTGCGTGCTTCCACTTACTCTTCGCGAAACGAACATCGCGTGCAATAATTACATTCTTCTGCCACTCAGGATCGTTGTGGTCGTTCGGGCCTGCGTGGCCTCCGGCGAATGTGCCAAACTCATTCTCGATGTGGAATGGCTCTACGAAGTTTACATTTTTGCCCGAGAGCAATTTCAAAATATAGGTCATAATACCTGCGCCCATATCAGCTTCGGGTACAAGTACCGAATTGTTCTCGTTGAACCAAGGGTGGTAGAATCCTGCGCGCAGACCTACCAGGCGGAACATTGCGGTATCGATGTCGTTGAATACCATAATATCAATATCTGAAGCCTCTGCCATATCCTTCAAACCGATAGACGCTGCAACCGATGCCTCGAACTTGTCGTAGGCAACATCATCCATCATATGATAGTCGGTAGTGAGCTTGTCGCAATAACCCTTCAACTCCTCGGCAGGGATAGCGTCGATGGCGTTGCCGTAGTCAGAGTATGCAAGGAAACGAATCTCGGGACCGAGCTTTGTGAAGAGGCAATATGGGTCCATATATGTAGACCACATAGCCTCGTTGTATGCTGCCAACAATCCGAGTGTCGAGTTGCGCAGAATGGCACGAACACGTGCTGCTGCTGCGTACTTCTTAATCTGCTCGTTTACCTCGTCGCGCGAACCCATAATGACCTTTACATTCTTGCGAGGAACACGCTGGATAGAACCACTTGCCTCCAACGAGCCTACGAGTGTGCCCGAACAGAGGTACTCGATAAAGTCATCCTCCTCCAAGGTGTCGTAGAATGCCATCTTCTCCTTCGCGACATTTACGAAGATCATCGGAATCTCCGGCATATCGCGCAAGAAACGAATCCAAGCAAAGTCCTCCGACCAGGAGAGGAATTCGGCGATTACGAAATCGACCTTTTCGTTATAGAAGAGCGACATTGCCTTCTCTGCATCCTCGCGAGTGTATACGATGCCCGGGAAAGAGATGTCGAGGAACGACAGGCGCTCCTGAATATCCTTTACTACGATCTCTTTGCGCTCGCCATAAGTTCCGTGCTCACAGCCAACACCAAGATCTTTGAATCGTGGCGAAGCAACGAGTAGCAAGCCCGCTTTCGCCTTTCTTGTTTTTTCGCTATTTCTCATTTTGTTGAAGTTTTAAGATGTCACGTTTGTAGAATATGTTGCCACCTACGATCATAATCAGACCGCAAACTACCCATATTGCTGCCAAGATTGTAAATCCGAGCGAGAGTCCAGATGCCTCCTTGATAAGACCGAGGATGTACGGAGCCAAAGCGCCTGTTCCAAAGCCGATCATAATCATCACTCCCGACGACGAGGAGTGGTACTTTCTTGGAATTACGTCATACAATACTACGTAGGTGTTAGCATCGAAGAATGCGCGTGCAAATCCGAAGATTGCCAAGGCTGCATATACAACCATGAGAGTTGAAGAGTTGCCCATAAGATAGATACAAGGGGCTGCAGCTAAAAGACCGAGACCCTGCATTGCAGTGCGCAAAGCCGGCTTACCCAATGTTCCAACCCAGTCGGACAATTTACCGGCGAGAAGCACTCCGAAGAATGCTGCGAAATGGGTGTAGAACATCGAATGAAATCCTGCCTCACCAGGCAGCATATTAAATGGAGCCTCCTGCAAGTATGCCGGCATCCAAGTCAGATAGCCTGTCAATACGAAGATAAGACCTGCGAAGCCGATGGTTACAACAGCAGCCGTAGGGGTGCGGAAGATTACTATAATTCCATCTATGAGATCGCGAACGAGGTTAGACGGCCCCTTTGCGGCACGCTCTGCAGCTACGTCGCGCTTATCCTTCAGGCGGAATATCATAACGATAGCGTGAACGATACCTACTGCACCAAATACGATGAACGCATACTGCCAGCCCCAAAGCTCGGCAATCTTGCCGGCCAAGAATCCGCTGGCGATAATTCCGATGTAGTATGCGGTCTGCACAATCGACATTGCTGTCGAACGAGTATCGGTGTGGTACTCCGAAAGAAGTGCGTTGTAGTTTGGACCAAAGAGAGCCTCGCCGCCGCCCGTAGCAACCGAGCGAAGAATAATCAAACCGATAAGACCGGTAGCCCAACCTGTGAACATTGTTGCGATGCTCCAGAAGAGAATACACAATGTCAATATCCATTTGCGACTGTAACGATCACCGATAACACCTCCGAGTGGTACCAAAATGGCGTAGAAGAGGTTGAATGCAGTAGCAATAAGGCCCATATCACTATCGGTGAGTCCGAGTCCGTCGCGAATCTGTGGCAATACCACATTAAATACCTGTCGGTCAGCCTGATTGAGGAAGTATGCCACCCAAATCAGAGCCGTTACCTCCCATTTGGAGGGAAGAAATGACGACTTTTTAGTTAGTTGGTTCATTTTTTTTGAAATTTAGGTTTTATCTATTAGAACAATTTTCTAACTTTGCACAAGTGCAAATATAAGAAAATTATACGTAAGTGACAATACTCACCGATTAA
>JAZNHC010000061.1:0-9854 GCA_045576755.1 Alistipes sp. | reverse complement strand
GTTGAAAATGAAAATTGTCTTCCTAAGACCGCTTGGCCTCCGACTTTCTGTGCGCTATATATCGGTGTGGAGTATTGTTTATTTGAACTCGGGCTACGCCAAATGCCTCTTAACAGATAAACGAAAACAACTCCACACTTTCTTTTTTATATTAATCGCACATTCGGGGTTGGTGGGCAAACAAAAACTTATTTATTATGAAAACAAAATTCATTCTCTTAGTTGCGTTTTTTGCGCTATTTTTAGCAACAGCCGTATCAGCACAAAACTCTGAATCAGTTCCTATCAGGCATATGACAGAGGATTTCTTTAAAAAACCTGCGATATATGAGGTAATAGGAGTATCGCTAAAAGGAGAGATTATAAATTCAAGTCCAAATATGGCGGCATTAATTACAAGCGAGATTTTTGCCATTAAAAATTTAGATTCAGGAGAATTTATGTTCGGTGAAAAGTTAATTTCAAACATAGAAACCGTAGAGGTAAATTATTGTGGCGATATGGTCACAAGAAGAGTATATAGAACAGAAGGTGGATTATTATTAAGTGTTATCGCATCTAAACTAGAAGACACAGAAGTCTATGTATTATCGGTGTTTGATAGCAAGAATGAACATTCGGAGGTTATGACATTTATATTGCGATATGTCGGAGAGTGGAAATAAAGGTAATCCATTGAATAAAAGATGTGAAATATGTAAGACATAGGGCAACGCAAAATATAGTTATTAAACAGAAGGAGATTGCAAAAACAACATCCGTCAGAAATGCCCTATTCTACTCCTCGAATCTACTTTTTCCAAAAATTCTTAATTCTGAATTTTTAATTCTTAATTATAATTTGTACATTTGCACCGCAAATGGGGCTCGGATGGTGGAATAGGTAGACACGCCGGACTTAAAATCCTGTGGCCAGTAATGGCCGTGCGGGTTCGATTCCCGCTCCGGGTACTTCAACCAGAGTTCGCTATTTATGATAGCGGACTCTGGTTTTTCGTACTCGTTCGCGGAAATCAGTCAGTCGGTGGCGGTATGGCAGAGTTGTCTGCGATAGTGTGCGTAGGCGAATTGCTACGCAATAACGAGCATAAGTCTGACGTATAAAATAAATACATTTCTTTTATCCATCAGACATATTCTCGCAACTTCGTTGTCACCCTACGCCAATCTATCTTGCTATGATCAAACCTGCGGCGACCGTTCGATTCCTATTGCAGATTTTTTATGTGGTACTTTTGCTCGGTCGCGGAAATCGGTCAGTCGGTGGCAGATTTTTTGGTAGAAACTTTATTTTTGGTTATCTTTGTTGAAACAAATTATCGCAAAAAAATGAAAAGGAGTTTTATTTTGACAGCCATTGCATTGGTAGCAACTATCGTTGTATCGGCACAACAAATCTCGTTCCCTCGCTCTGCAGCCAAGGACACCAAGGGTTATATGAGCGAAGCATATTGGAATATTTGGAACGAGGAGGAACAAGCCCGTATCGATGCCGACATCGAGAAGTATCGCAAGGCTGATGGCGAGATCACTATCGCGAACATCGACAGCAATAGCGAGGTGAAGATCGAGCAAATATCGCACGAGTTTGTCTTTGGCGCACACATCTTCAATTTCAACCAGCTTGGCAAAAAGGAGTACAACGACCGCTACAAGGAGCTATACGGTACACTCTTCAACCGAGCAACCGTCCCATTCTATTGGAAGGAGTTCGAGTTGGAGCGCGGAAAACCTCGCTTCGCAACCGAATATCGCGACACCGAGGAGTTTTGGAACAACTGCAAGGACCCATACATCGAGAAGCATTGGCGTCGCCCATCGACAGACCAAATTATAGAGTTCTGCGAGAGCAAGGGCATTCGTATGCACGGACACGTTCTTGTATGGGGAAACCGCAAGTGGCAACAGCCATATTGGCACAGCGAACTCTTCACCACTGAGGAGCTGGCAAACTACAAGCGACTCTTCCCCAACAAGCCCGACCACTGGGCAAGCAAGGATCGAACCTCTGCCGAGTGGAATGCAATGTCCTACGAGGAGGTTGCACAGGCTTTTCCCGAGTATCCGAAGGTGGTAGATGCTCTGCTCGAGCAACGAATCAAGCAGATTGCCGAGCGATACAAGGGTCGCCTACACAGCTACGATGTTGTGAATGAGAGTGCTATGGACGACTACGCAGACCTTATTCCGGAGAATTTCCCTGTATCGAAGAGCCGATACGGCCTCATGACAGGCGACTATCCGTACAAGGCTTTGAAGTGGGCCGAAAAGTATTTTCCGAAGGATGTGCAACTAAACATCAACGACTATCACCGCAAACCCGCCTACACGGCACAGGTAAACAGACTTCGTGAGCGCGGTTGCAAAATCGATGTTATGGGTATTCAGATGCACCTCTTCAATGTAAAGCACTGCCAAGACATAGCTAATGGTGCAAAGATTCAGACACCTTCGCAGGTGCGCGAGTATATCGGTTGGGCGTCTGAGGCAGGATTGCCACTCCATCTGAGCGAGATCACTATCACCTCGCCTTCGCCGGACGAGCGCGGATTTATGATTCAGGCTATTATCACACAGCAACTCTACCGTCTATGGTTCTCGCAGGAGAAGATGATGGGCATTACTTGGTGGAATGTAGTGGATGGCTGCGGAGCAAAGAACGAGCCTACGGTATCGGGACTCTTCTATCGAGATATGACTGCAAAGCCTTCGTACCATGCTCTTAACCAGCTTATAAACAGCGAATGGAAGACCAACATTACAGTCAAAGCCAACGAGGAGGGAAAGGTACAGTTCCGAGGTTTCAGGGGTAAGTACCGCATTACCTACAAGGACAAACACGGCAAGACTCAGACAATGGAATACGAATTGAAATAGCAAATAGATAGGCTCGGCGTGTTGCCGTGCCTGATTATTTGGTTAGGTAGTCAATGACCTCTTCGGGTATAGATTTCGTAAACCAGCGTATATCCTTATCACGCCTAAACCAAGTCATCTGTCGCTTGGCATAGCGGCGCGAGTTTCGTTTTATCAACTCAATAGCCTCCTCGCGCGATATAGTGCCGTCGAAGTAGTCGAATAACTCGCTAAAACCGACGGTCTGCAAGGCATTCAAATTGCGATGTGGTAGCATTGCTCGCGCTTCATCTTCCAAGCCCGCTTCGATCATCATATCCACGCGGCGATTTATTCTGTCATAGAGCTCCTCGCGAGGATAATCGATACCGACCTTCACTATCTCGAAATTGCGTTTCTTTGCCCCTCCTTTACGCAATGCAGAGTATGGCTGCCCCGTAGTCAGGCAGACCTCCACAGCTCGCAAAACACGCTGAGGATTGCATCTATCGACCTCATTGTAATAGGTCTCGTCCAACTCGCGCAACTGCTCTACAAGCGACTCCAGACCCTCGGTTTCGACTCTGCGGAGAAGTTCCTCGCGTAGGGCGGGTTCTGCATCGGGCAAATCGTCCATTCCTTCACACAGCGCCTTGATATACAAGCCCGAACCACCAACTGCAACTACCGTATCGTGCTTTGCGAACAGTTCCTCGAGTCGCTCCAACGCAACACGCTCATAGGCTCCGCAGTTAAACTCCTCGCTAACTTCAAGGCAATCGACCAAGTGGTGCTCAACGCGTTCCATCTGCTCGCGCGAAGGTTGTGCCGTACCTATCGCCATACCGCGATAGAATTGGCGCGAATCGGTGGATATAATAGGTGCGCCAAAGTGCTCGGCTACAGCAATACTCAAATCGGTTTTACCCGATCCCGTAGCCCCAACAATAACTATAAGACGCTTTTTACCACTCGTCATCCCCGTCGCCATCGTCATCATAACCTCCAAAGTCATCCATCATCTCCTCGAAGATAGAACCTGCATTAGAGTCTACCGCATCGGGATCGTACTGATCGGGCACAGGAGCATTTTCGAAGGCCACACGCGGATAGGAAAGCGCAGGATTTGGCTCTGACGAACCAACCAACTCTATATAGAAAGCTCGCTCGGCAAAGATATCGAAGAGGTAGATCAATCGCGAATAGTCCGCCACAACAATCTCCGCCAACGTTATTCTATTCATCGGCAGTGGAGCGTCCTCGCCATCATAGCCTGTGTCGCCCATATCCATAAGCGTAAACTCGCGACAACGTTGCCACTCCTCGTCAGCCGTAAAGAACGATGCCATACAATCGTCGTAACCAATAGAGCGAATGATAAAGTCGTGAAACTCCGACAATTTCATCATTGGATCGACCTCGAAATCACGAACGAAATTATCGTTCTCGTCGCTCAACATTCTGAATTTAAGTATCATAACCAATATATTTTAGCTTTGAGCTATTATAGCTTTCACTTTCTTTACCAAACTATATATCGTGCGAAAGTGGTGGTGGCACGCAACCTGCCGTATCGAAATCGCCCCATCGCTCTGCTATCGAATCAATCGTCGCAAAGAGTAGAGCTGGGTCGTTCTCAGTCACCAACCGCATTCGTGTATCCTTGAAATTTGGCAATCCCTTAAAGTAGTTCGAGAGGTGGCGACGCATCTCCAATACGCCAACGCGCTCTCCCTTGACCTCGATGGATTTTGCCAAGTGCTCCTTCGCTATAGCGACACGTTCCGTAACGCTCGGCTGCGGCAACGCTTCGCCCGTATCGAGGAAGTGTCGCACCTCGCGGAATATCCACGGACGGCCATACGTCGCACGACCAATCATCACGGCATCAACGCCATAGCGATCAAACATCAAGCGAGCCTTCTCGCCCGAGTCTACATCGCCATTGCCTATGATAGGAATCTTGATAAGCGGATTATTTTTAACCTTGCCAATAAGAGTCCAATCGGCCTCACCCTTATAGAGTTGGCATCGTGTACGCCCGTGAATAGTGAGTGCCGCTATACCCACATCCTGCAAGCGTAGGGCGATCTCTTCGATATTCTTCGACTCGTCGTCCCAACCAAGGCGTGTTTTTACCGTAACGGGCTTCTTTACGGCCTCGACGATTTGACGTGTCATCTCGACCATCAAAGGCACATCACGCATCATTCCCGAGCCTGCTCCGCGCCCTGCAATCTTCTTCATAGGGCATCCGAAATTTATATCCACAATATCGGGATTTGCAGACTCGGCAATACGCGCTGCTTCGACCATAGGTTCTATCTGATTGCCATAGATCTGAATAGCCACAGGTCGCTCGAAGTCGTTTATATTTAACTTTGCACGCGATTTCCAGGCATCACGGATAAGACCATCCGACGAGATAAACTCCGTCGTGACCATATCCGCCCCGAAGCGCTTACAAATGTAGCGAAACGATGGGTCGGTCACATCTTCCATAGGGGCAAGAAACTACGCCTCCTTGCGAAATTCAATATCGCCAATCTTCATCGGTGTTTATATATTTGGTAGGAGTTAACAATATTTTGCCACACTATATATGCCGTTGGTGCTACACACGACAACGGATTGAGAAATGACTGCGCAAGCCATATCGCCAACACCGTATTCTTCTGTCCGAAGGCCTGCCCTCCGGCTGCTCTGTCGCCATATCTTTGTCCAAGCCAATGACCAAAGGCGAACTGCGCCACACATATCACAAAAGCAACTGCCGCCAACACAATCTCGGTAGAGAGGTATTCTGTACCACTTTTAATAATAAAAGTAGTCGTTTTACCCATTATGACTATCAGCGAGAAGAGCCATATATAAAACGATATCTGTGCGTGTGAGCCGAACCAACAAGCCACCTTAGGTGTTACCCAGCGACACAACTGCGACACCACAAATGGGGCGATCAACAGCGGTGCAACACGAGCCAAAATTTCCATTACGGTACATGTACCATTTCCCCAAGCCGACAGCAGGGGAGGAGCAACAAAGGCTATCGCAATATTGCAGACAAGGCTGTGTGTCGCCATTGTTGCAACATTCGCACCAAGCATTCCTGCTATCACCACCGCACCCATAGCCATAGGCGCAAGCACGCAGATCATACCTCCCTGCGCCACTGTATCGCCCAATGGTTGCAAAAGCCCATATACAGCAAACGCTCCAACAAGTTGCGCAACCATAAGCCATAAATGTAGCCACGATGGTTTCATATCACGGATATTTACGCGACAGAAGGTACAGAATAGCATCGCAAAGATAAAAAATGGGGTAGAAACACCCCCTGTCCACTCGTCGAATGCCGTAATGGGATAACACAACAATACGCCAATCACCATACCCAGAGGCATGGAGATTGTGCGCATTGTATGTGATGAAAACTTCACTATTCTATTCCGTTAAAAAAGTATGGTGCATAAGTATACCCACACTTATCGTACAATTTACGCATAAGGTGCATACGACGAGCAAAATCGTCATAATCCTTATTGCCATACGACCAACCAACCTCGGCAATGGCAGCCATACGTGGCAGAATCATATGCTGAACGTGGTCGAATGTCGGTACATACTCGGTCCACATATTACCCTGAACACCAAGTATAACCTTGCGCTCCTGCTCGTTCAACTGATCGTATGGATCGAACGAGTAAGCCTTACGGAGTGTAAGCGGACGCTTTCCGTTCTTACCACCGCAGATAGGCTCGCCATTAGCCTCACGATTTGAGGTCTGCGCATAGTCGAGATAGCAGAAATGCGTTGGGGTCATAATCACCTTATTTCCCATCTTGGCTGCCAAAATACCGCGCTTTGCACCACGCCATGCCATCACGGTAGCAGTCTTCGATACGCCACCTTCGAGGATCTCGTCCCAGCCAATCATACTGCGACCATTCTTAATCAAGAACGCCTCTACGCGCTTCATAAAGTAGCTCTGCAACTCGTGCTCGTCCTTCAAGCCCTCCTCCTGAATACGCTTCTGGCAATCAGGGCAAAGCTTCCAGCGATCCTTCGGACACTCGTCACCACCAATATGGATATACTTCGAAGGGAACAACTCGAGAATCTCAGCTAAAACGCCTTCGACAAACTCGAATGTAGACTCACGACCTGCGCACAACACATCCTTCGAGATTCCCCAGCGGGTACGCACCTCGTAAGGGCCCTTTGTACAGCCAAGCTCAGGGTAGGATGCCAATGCAGCTACCATGTGACCAGGCATATCAACCTCAGGGATAACCTCGATATAACGCTCGGTGGCATAGCGAACGATCTCGCGAACCTCGTCCTGTGTGAAGTAACCGCCATAAGGTTTGCCGTCATACTTGATAGGCTTGATAGAGTTATGACCTACAGATGTCTCCTTACGAGTGGAACCAACCTTGATAAGGTTAGGGTACTTCTTAATCTCGATACGCCAACCTTGATCCTCGGTCAAGTGCCAATGGAAACGATTAGCCTTGTGCAATGCGAGGATGTCGATAAACTTCTTGACCTCCTCTACATTGAAGAAGTGGCGGCAAACATCGAGCATACCACCGCGATAGCCAAAGTGCGGCTTATCCTTGACGGTCATACAATCAACCGACACCTTCTTGGCATTGCCCTTCGAGTGGAAAATCACCTGGCGAAGGCTCTGCAAGCCGTAGAATACAGCCTTCTCGCTACCGCCCTTGATAACAACGCCACTCTTGGTAACCTCGAGCAGATACTCCTCCTCGCCGAGTTTCTTATCGAGCGAGAGAGCAATAGCACTCTTGACAGCATTATCACTTTCGACTACCGACAACTTCAAACCCTTCTCGGCCGCCACATACGAGCAGAACATCGTAGCAGGGCGAACAAGCGACTTATCGGCAGCTACAACAACGCTCTTTGAGGTAAGCGACAGCTTACCCTTCTGCGACTCGAACGATGCCGGACGAGGTACAATAACATTCTCTGCCGCCATCACCGCGCACGCTATTACAAGCGCGACAAATAACGAAAAAATTCTCTTCATAATAGTTTAATATTTTAGGGTTTATTTAT
Source organism: Alistipes sp. (assembly GCA_045576755.1). Lineage (GTDB taxonomy): Bacteria > Bacteroidota > Bacteroidia > Bacteroidales > Rikenellaceae > Alistipes. The sequence continues at coordinate 1,934 of JAZNHC010000061.1, read as the reverse complement.
GTTTCTACAAGATACCTGCACGGCGGAAGATGTAGTCTACGTTCTTGAGGTAGTACTCCAAAGTGAAACACGAATCCAACTCCTCGCGCGAGAGTTTCGACATAACCTTCTCGTTCTCTGCCAACAGTTCCTGATAGTCGGCACGCTCAGCCATAGCACGCATAGCCACAGGCTGCACGGTATCGTAAGCCTCCTCGCGCGACAAACCCTTGTCAATGAGGGCATTCATAACGCGCTGTGCGAAGATAACCTTGCGAGTGCGATAGATATTCTCCATCATCACATCCTCGAATACCACGAGGTTGTCCAAGATGCCCATAAAGCGGTTGAGCATATAGTCCAACAACTCGGTTGCATCAGGCAAAATAATACGCTCGGTTGCCGAGTGCGAAATGTCGCGTTCGTGCCACAAAGCCACATTCTCGCATGCAGTAGCCATATAACCACGCATCACGCGAGCACACCCGCAGATATTCTCCGACGAAATTGGGTTACGCTTGTGAGGCATTGCGCTCGAACCCTTCTGACCCTTACCGAAAGCCTCCTCGACCTCATGTACCTCGGTACGCTGCAAGTTGCGTACCTCGAGTGCCATCTGCTCCAACGATGACGCTATAACTGCCAATGTAGCAATGTAGTAGGCGTGACGGTCACGCTGAATAACCTGAGTCGAAACATTTGCGCTATCGATGCCCAACTTCTCGCAAACATAGTCCTGAATTGAAGGCGGAATATTTGCGAAGTTACCCACAGCGCCACTAATCTTACCAACCTCTACGCCACGCGCAGCTGTACGGAAACGCTCGATATTGCGCTTCATCTCCTCGTACCACAACGCCCACTTCAAACCGAAGCAGGTGATATCGGCGTGGATGCCGTGTGTACGACCGATGCAAGGGGTGTTGCGGAACTCCAATGCACGACGCTTCAAAACTGCCAAGAAGGCCTCTAAATCCTTCTCTAAGATCTCGTTTGCCTGACGGAGCAAGTAACCGTTTGCGGTATCGACAACATCGGTAGATGTCAAACCATAGTGTACCCACTTGCGCTCCTCACCGAGGGTTTCACTCACGGCGCGAGTGAAGGCTACGATATCGTGACGAGTCTGCTCCTCGATCTCCTTGATGCGGTCAATCGAGAACGATGCCTTCTCCCACAACTTCTTTACATCCTCCTTTGGCACTACGCCCAACTCGCTCCAAGCCTCCGAAGCGAGAATCTCAACTTTGAGGTATGCGTTGAATTTGTTCTGCTCGGTCCAAACATCACGCATCACCTTACGGCTATATCTTTCAATCATAATATGTTATGTTTAATTATTTAACGATTCGATTTAAGTAACACTCGATAGTGTTCTTCATCAACATTGTGATAGTCATAGGGCCCACACCACCAGGTACAGGGGTTATGTAGGATGCCACCTCCTGAGCCTCGGCTGTAGCCACATCTCCACAGAGTTTGCCCGTCTCGGCATCGCGGTTCACACCCACATCTATAACAATAGCTCCAGGCTTAATCATATCGGCAGTAATAAGGTGCTTGCGGCCAACCGCTGCTACCAAAATATCAGCCTCACGACACACCTCAGCGAGGTTTTGAGTGCGCGAATGGGCTATTGTAACTGTTGCATTGGCATCGAGCAACAATTTAACCATTGGCTTACCCACTATATTGCTACGACCAACAACCACAGCCTTCTTGCCTGCCACATCGAAGCCGCACTCGGCAATCATCTGCATAACGCCCTTTGGTGTACAAGGCACAATACAAGGCTTTCCGAGCCACAAATTTGCAACATTTGCGGGGTGGAAACCATCCACATCTTTCTCGAGGGCAATGGCGTCGATTACGCGCTCCTCGTCAATATGTTTTGGCAATGGCAGCTGCACCAATACGCCATCAGTCAAGGCATCAGCATTAAGGCGATCAATCTC
>JAZNHC010000060.1:0-6904 GCA_045576755.1 Alistipes sp. | reverse complement strand
TCTTAATTAGACTACATAGAAGACTACATGAGAAGAGTAGGATCTTCGAAAAATTAAAGTTTAGACGAGTTTTTTACGGATAATCCGTACTTGTCTAACAACTTAACACCTTGTCAATCAATAGTTTTTGGAATACCTATTATATATTCCGTAAAAAGGGCTACCCATATGGGGTCGCTCCTTTTTTTGTATATATATGCGAGATATTGTGCTTTTCTGCGCTTTTCTGCTTTCGATGCAGGGAAGTCAGAAATTTTTTACTATCTTTACACTGCGTAAGGGCAGTTTTTCCTTGCGGTGGTGGATGATATGATACTCGATGAAATTGCTTTGACTTTTGTGCGGAAGCTCGGCTCGAAAGGTGTTGCGCACCTTATCGATCTCTACAAAAATGCCGAGCGCATATATTCCGAGCCAGAATTTCGTCTTATTATCTGCGCAGAGCTACGCGACGATATCGTAGCGCAGATTCTCCATAAGGAGGGCTACGCCAACGCTGAGCGCGAATTGAAGTACTGCGAGGAGAACGGCATAAAGGCAATCGCCTCGAACGATCCCGACTATCCTCAGCGTCTACGCGAAATTCCCGACAGACCACATATCCTCTACTATATGGGCGATATCACAGCTCTCTCGTCGCCACATGTCCTCTCGATTGTCGGCACGCGCAGCATAAGTGCCTACGGCGAAACGGTTTGCGCCCGTTTTATAACGGAGTTGGCACAGCTGTTTCCCGATTTGGTGGTTGTAAGCGGTTTGGCTTTCGGTGTTGATGCTGCCGTGCATCACGCTGCTTTGGCTGCAGGAATACGCACAGTCGGCGTTGTAGCGAATAAACTCCCCGATATAACTCCCTCGCAACATCGCAAACTCGCAAAGGATATAATCGAGCATGGTGGTGCGATTATCACAGAAATTTCATCGCAAACCAAGCAAAACGGTGCGTTCTACATACCTCGCAACCGAATTATCGCGGGAGTTGCGGATGGCTTGTTCGTCGTGGAGTCGCCTGCGAACGGGGGCTCGCTCTCGACAGTAAAAGCGGCAGATGCCTATTCGCGAACTATTATGGCCGTGCCTGGGCGTGTTACAGACGCGCGTTCGGAGGGTACAAACCACTTGATAAAGACCAATATAGCACAACTTGTCACCTCGCCACGCGATATTGCCGAGGCGTTGGGGTGGGAGATTGTGGGCGCAATGCCTGAGAAGATGCACTATGAGCCGCGCGAAGCAAATTCTAAAGAGAGTGCTGTGCTGGAGCTGCTTGCCGACGACTCCGATGGCTTATCACTCGAAGCGATAGCCAATAAAACGGGGATGTCGGTATCGGAGACGAGTGCCGTTTTGTTGAATATGGAGCTGTCGGGAGTGGTGCGACAATTACCTGGTAAAATCTATGTAATATGCTGATAGACACACATTCACACATATACGACGAGGCGTTTGACGAGGATCGTAACGAGGTGGTCGAGCGAGCTGTAGCCGAGGGGGTGGAGCGAATTATTCTGCCCGCGATAGATGGCGAAAGTAATGTGCGATTGTTCGCGATGTGTCGCGATTACAAGGAGTTGGTTGTGCCGCTGATGGGGTTGCATCCGACTTCGGTGAATGATAATCCTCGTTGGCGCGAGGAGCTGGCAGAGGTGGAGCGACTGCTTGAAAATCCTCCGCAGGGTGTGGAGCGTTTCTACGGAGTGGGGGAGATTGGACTTGACCTCTATTGGAGTCGCGATTGGCGGGCGGAGCAGACCGAAGCGTTCAGGGCTCAGGTGGAGTTGGCTCTCGCGCACGATTTGCCGATTGTGGTGCATACGCGAGATGCGTGGGAGGAGATGGCGGCAATTGTCGAGGAGTATCGTGGTCGCGGTTTAAGAGGTGTTTTTCACGCATTTTCTTCCGATGTTGCGATGTATGAGCGATTGCGCGAATGTGGCGATTTTCTCTTTGGCATAGGGGGTGTTGTTACCTTCAAAAAGAGCGCGTTGGCGGAGGTTGTTCGGGCGATGAGATTGGAGGATTTGGTGGTTGAAACGGATGCTCCGTATCTGACACCTGCACCGCATCGTGGCACACGAAACGAGTCGTCGTATGTGCGTTTTGTGGCGGCGAAAATCGCTGAGTTGCAGGGCGTTGATTATGAGCTGGCGGCGGAGCAGACTACGGCAAATGCAAAACGAATTTTTAGATTATAACGAGATATGAAGAGGTCTTCGATTTTAATTATCTATACGGGTGGAACAATCGGTATGCGTCGCAACGAAAACGGCACGCTTGTTCCGTTCGATTTTAACACCATCGAGCAGGAGTTCCCTGCGGTGCGAAATCTCAATGTCGATATTTCGGTGCATAAGATGGAGCCGATAGACTCCTCGAATGTTACGCCGGCGCGATGGAGCGAGTTGGCGCATATTATTGCCGATAGCTACACCGATTATGATGGCTTTGTTGTGCTGCATGGTACGGATACGATGTCGTATACAGCCTCGGCGTTGAGTTTTATGCTCGATAATTTGTCGAAGCCCGTGATCTTTACAGGCAGTCAGATTCCGATGGGAATTTTGCGCACCGATGGTCGCGAGAATCTGATTACCGCGATAGAGTTGGCGGCGGCTACGGATGCGCAGGGGGATGCTCTTGTGCCTGAAGTTGCACTCTATTTTCAGAATAGGCTTTTCCGTGCAAATCGCACTTCGAAGCACTCTGCGGAGGCGTTGAGCGCGTTCGAGTCGCGTAATTTGCCACCATTGGCGGAGGTGGGGGTGAATATTGTTTACAATCACTCGGTTATCTCTAAACCGTGCGCGAAAGATGCTCCTTTGCAAGTGAAGGATAGGCTGGATAAGAATATCATTATTGTGAAACTATTTCCGGGGTTGTCGCACGAGTCGTTTAAGGCGATGCTCTCTATTGAGGGTGTTCGCGGAGTGGTGCTTGAGACCTATGGAACGGGAAATGCCCCTACGGCAGAGTGGTTTATCAACACCTTGCGCGAGGTTATAGCGCGAGGGGTTGCGGTTGTGAATATCACGCAGTGTCAGGGTGGAGCTGTGGCGATGCAGCTCTACGAGACGGGACGACAACTGCAAGAGGCAGGTGTGATTTGCGGATATGATATGACCTCGGAGGCGGCAGCTACGAAGCTGATGTGGCTGCTCGGTCAAGAGTTGTCGAATGAGGAGATCGCTGCGGCTATGGAGAGGTCACTGCGTGGCGAGCTTACAAATTAATGAGGAGAAACTCCTTCGTTGGAAGGGAGCAGACTGCGGTCTGCTCCCTTTTGCGTTAATAATCTTCGGAATTATATACTTTAGGCGTGTATAACAAATCGTCATTCCGAAGGAGCGTAGCGACTGTGGGAATCTCCTTGTTTTGGGGCATGTAGGAGATTGCCACGGCTCGTGCCAAGCCTCGCAATGACGAACACGCCTAAAGTATATAATTCCGATAATCTTTACTTTCTGAATTGATATTTTACGAAAAATGACTTCTCGAACGGCAACAAAAAAAGAGACAAATCTTTCGACTTGTCTCGTTTAGTTGCGGGAGGAGGACTCGAACCTCCGACCTCCGGGTTATGAGCCCGGCAAGCTAACCAGCTGCTCCACCCCGCGATATATCGTTGCTCCCAAAGGGGGTTTTCCTTGTTTTGCGATGCAAAGATATGACAAATTACCAATAAAAACAAATTTAAGCCGATAAATGTTGTTAATAAATGAGAAAAGATAGATAAAATTGTGTACCTTTGCACTATGGAATTAACAATTATTATATCAACATACAATCGTGCCGAATCGCTTATACGCACGCTTGACTCTGTGATTCAGCAAGATGCAGACCCTGCAACGTGGGAGTGTTTGGTCGTAAATAACGCTTCGACGGATAATACAAAAAAACTTTTTACCGAGTTTGCCCAAAAGCACTCCGAATTCAACTTACGAATGGTTGATGAGCAGCAGCAGGGGCTATCTTTCGCCCGCAACAGGGGTATAGTCGAGTCAAAGGGCAAATATCTTGCATTTATAGATGACGATGAGACTGTCGCTCCGACATTTGTAAGTGGCTATATGTCGCTCTTCAATGCGGGTTACGCCTTTGTAGCGATGGGAGCCGTCATACCGGTATATGAGAGTGGTCGTCCGAAGTGGATGTCCACCTACACGGAGAAGATGATAGCGAATCCGATTAACTTGGGCGATAAGCCTTTTACAATCTCGCACAAGATAATGCCTGCGGGCGGTAATATGGCATTCAACCGCGAACTCTTCACAATATATGGAAACTTTGACACAGACCTCGGACGTAAGGGTAGCGAGTTGCGCGGTGGCGAGGAGAACGACCTCTTCCGACGTATCCGCAGTTTGGGTGAGCGTGTCTTCTATGCCCCCAAGGCTGTGGTATATCACCATATCGGCGACGATAAATTGACTGCCGAGTATGTTGATAAGTTGAGTTATGGCGTAGGTTGCAGCAAGCGCATACAGGCGGAGAAGGAGGGAACTCTCGACGAGTTGTATGACGACGAGTCGCGCAAGCGTTTCTATACCTTTATCCTCTCGCTCTTCTACACCTTGACCTTCCGCCCTGCAAAGTCAAAGTGGTTATGGCGTATGCGTAACGGCATAACACGAGGAATCAAAGGTTGTTAACACCTATACTTAATATACGACCAGAACAAAAGTTGTATAGCTGCCAACAAAGAGAGCGTGTCCAAAAATTGTTTGGACACGCTCTCTTTATGCTGACCTCTACCCGTCAGCACTCTCCCCGCTATTGGTTTTTGTTGCCGTGATAGAGGGTGGCAGTAGCCTTCCAACTTGATACGGTTGGAATAGTAGAGTAGATATAGTTTGCAAAGTTATTGGCGTTGAGGTTTGTAACCGTTACGGTCTTCTTTGTAATCGCTCCGTCAATGATACAGTCCATTATAGGGAACTCGGTTGCTGTGTCTGTCGGAGTGTAGTAGCCGGCAGCCGTATCGTAAGTCTCACCCGTAATACAACCAACCTTTGTAAATGGTGCGTTGATAGTGGCATTGTATGTACAACCCTTCGCAAGATAAGGGGATGTGGACTTCGCCACAACCTGACCAAAGATACCTCCTACGGCACAGTTAGCATCAGCCACTCCGCAGTTTGAAGGCATAATGATGTTACCATAGTTGGCGCAATTCTCGCAGTAGGTTTTCTGTGCGTACGATATGCTGGAAAGGATACCACCGACAATTGCTTTGCGGTTGCTGGCAACGCTATTCTGACCAAACTCTATATTACCTCTGTTTGTAGAGTAGATAATACCACAAGGCTGATATTGGAAGCCAACGATACCTCCGACATAGTGAGAGTAGAACTTGCGGGCATTGTTGAAGATTATATCTCCATTCGCCTTATTCTCGCACTTGTTGATTGTGTGGGCTGCGTAGGCATATCCACAAATACCACCGATATAGAACGACTTACCCGAACTTGTCGCACCGAATGTGGAGGTGAAGTTCAGTTTGCCGTCGTTTGTACAGTTGTATAGTTCATTTGCCTCCAAGCGAAGACGTCCTACAACGCCACCAATCATATGGTTGATATTGTGTTGCTTACTCTTGAAGTTAATAGCCTTTGTATTGTCGCAATTCTCAACCTTACAGCCCGAAATAGGTGTTAGTGGATATACGCCACCGAATACTCCTCCGAAGCATACGCCCGTATTTGCATTGGTGAATGTGGTGAAGAGCGCACTCTCGTTGTAGTTGATAACGCCATTGTTGTCAGCATTATTCACGTGGTAGTTCTTCTGGTTTCCGACACAACCACCTATGTATATAAAGTCGCCCTTAACGTTTGAGGAGTTGATGTCAATCTGGCCGTTGTTGGTGATATCCTTTGCCTTGTAGAGCGTGCTTTCGGAGAGAAGACCGAGGTTTGCGAATACGCCACCCATCATACAACCATCATACTGTGCATTACCGGAGTTGTTTGCCTTGCCGGTAGGGGCGGACATATTAAATACGATACTACTATTATTGGTTATGGTGGTAACGTCGCCCTTCTCTACCCAGCCACCGACACCGCCGACATAGAATTGGAGTGTGCCTTCGCCGTTAAAGGTAGTTGTTGTGGCGTGGTTTGCAAACGAGGTGAGCGCAGCCGTAGAGGCGTAGCCCACAACTCCGCCCGCATAGTATGTGGTTGAGGCCGTACCCGTAAAGGTTTGGTCGGCATAGTTGCTTGCGCCGTTTATGTCGCATTGAACAGTGCCGACAACACCTCCCACGCGCATATATGGAGCCTCTCCGGTGTAGGCCACCGAATTGACCGTTCCGTTCAAGAGAATTTCACCGGTAGATTCATTCACAAAACTTGAACAGTTGGTAGTGCCTGTATCGCTCAACAATCCGCCAATACCTCCGATATGGCTTGTCTCGCTTGCCTTGCCGAAGAATCTGATTTTTCCATAGTTGGTAAGGTTGCTCAACACATCTGTTTGGTGTCCTGTATCGGTAGTTGCCAGAAGACCTATAAGACCTCCTTGGCAGACAACCTTTGCGTTATAGGTCTTGCCGCTACTTGTGCTTGGGGACAAGATAGTTATTGTGCCGTAGTTGTCGCAATCTATAAGTTTTGCACCCTCTCGGTTTGCACGTCCGATGATACCCGCAACGGCAAGATAGTCGTTGTTTGTACCTGCGGCTGCATCAACGGTGATATTTCCGTTGTTGGTGCAGTTCTGGAAGGTTGTCATATTGCCATAGGCAACACTTGCGGAGTTTGCAGGCTTAACGTTGCTATATGCCGCAAAGCCACCAATGTAGTAGTTGTTATCATCGGAGACTGTAACGGAGGATATTTTGATAGTCGCATTTGCCGTATTCTCACAATTGGTAAACTTAATACCATACGAGAAGTAACCGGCA
>JAZNHC010000059.1:0-27672 GCA_045576755.1 Alistipes sp. | reverse complement strand
CATCGCATCGCCGTAGGTTCCAAAGCGATAGCCCTCATCCACAGCAACCTTATAGGCGTTCATCACAGTATTGTAGCCGCCAAATGCAGCCACCATCATCAGCTGTGTAGAACCCGGCATATGAAGGTTTGATACCATTGCATTAGCCACCGTAAAGTCGTATGGCGCAAATATAAACTTGTTGGTCCATCCCTCTTGTGCAGTCACCATTCCGTGGGTCGAGACAACCGTTTCGAGTGTACGCATCACGGTAGTTCCGATAGCTACGACCTTATGATTGTTCTGCTTGGCATTGTTGATAATAGCAGCACACTCCGGAGTAACGAAGAACTGCTCGGAATCGACCTTGTGTTTCGACAAATCCTCGACATCGACAGTGCGAAAGTTTCCCAAGCCTGCATGGAGCGTAACAAATGTCTTCTCGATACCGAATATCTCCATTCTCTTCAGGAGATGTTTCGAGAAGTGCATACCCGCTGTCGGAGCTACCACAGCACCCTCCTTATCGGCAAAGATTGTCTGGTAGTTCTCGGCATCTTCAGGCTCGACCTTCTCGCGCACCCACGATGGCAGCGGAGTCTCACCCAAGCGGTACAACACCTCCTTGAACTCTTCGTGCGGTCCGTCGTAGAGGAAGCGCAAAGTACGACCACGCGAAGTGGTATTGTCGATAACTTCGGCACCGAGGATATCGTCCTCGCCAAAGTACAACTTATTGCCGATACGGATCTTGCGAGCAGGATCAACCAACACATCCCACAATTTCAGCTCACGATTTAACTCGCGCAACAAGAACACCTCGATTTCGGCACCTGTCTTCTCCTTGTTTCCGTAGAGGCGTGCCGGAAAGACCTTTGTATCGTTGAGAACAAAGACATCACCCTCATCAAAATATTCGATGATATCCTTAAAAAGTTTATGCTCGATCTCGCCTGTGTCACGATGCACAACCATCAATCGAGCCTCATCACGATTTATCTCCGGATATTTTGCAATCAGATCCGGATTAAAATCGAAGTCATAATGTGAAAGTTTCATATTTTATAAAATATATTTTCTTCCTTTATAGAGTTTGTTGCCACAACAAAAACACAACAATCATAAATACTACGAAGAATTTACTCTTTTGTTTCGTCTATCGGCAACTTTTTCAAGAAATCCTCCAGCGACTCGGCATCCTGCTCCGAGAAACGTCCGTTTCGAGTACGACGCAACGAGGTCAGATAGGCTCCACTCTCCAACGCCTCACCGATCTCCTGCGCTAACGAGCGTATATATGTTCCCTTGCTGCACTCGACACGAATACGCATCTTGGGCAGGTCGTACTCTTCGAGCGTTATCGAATAGATATTTATCAACGCCTTGCGCAGCTCCACCTGCTCGCCTGCTCGCGCCAACTCGTACGCTCGCAATCCCTCGACCTTCTTTGCCGAGTAGATTGGCGGAGCCTGCAGACGCTCGCCTGTGAGCGAGAGAAGTGCAGCCTCAACCTTCTCGCGAGTGATATGCTCAGTCGGATAGGTCCTATCCACAGGATGCTCCATATCATAACTTGGCGTGGTGGCACCGAGCATCAACTCTGCCACATACTCCTTGCGCTCCGCCTGCAATGCATCGACCTGCTTGGTCGCCTTACCTATGCAGACCAACAAGATACCCGTAGCCAACGGATCGAGCGTTCCGGCGTGTCCGACCTTGATTTTGCGGTAGCCCATCTTGTTCAGACGGAACTTTATCTTTCACACCACGTCAGACGATGTCCACTCGAGCGGTTTGTCGATAACCGCAATGTAGCCCTCCTCCTTGAGGTTTATATCTTTGAAATCTGTCATACCTCGATTAAATGAAGTAAGTTGTAATAGCCACCACACCTGCCAATGCGCAATATATGGCAAACCATATAAGCTTTCCGCGCTTTACAATCTCTATCATAAACTTGCACGCCAAGCAACCTGTTACAAAGGCTGTGATGAAGCCTGCAACGAGTGGCAGCATCTCTACTCCACCGCCGAAATCACCCTTCATAATATCAAGCAATGCATTTCCGAGAATCGGAGGCAACACCATCAGAAACGAGAACTGCGCCACGCTCTCCTTCTTGTTGCCGAGCAGCAATCCGGTAGCGATGGTTGTACCCGAGCGCGACAATCCCGGAAGGGTCGCAAACGCTTGTGCCAAACCGATGATGAAGGCATCACGATAGGAGATATTCTCCTTTTGGCGAGGTTTTGCAAAGTAGGCAAACGCCAATAAAATAGCCGTTACAAGCAACATCACACCGACCACCAACACCGACGAGAATGCCGCCTCGATAAAGTCCATAAGGCAAAATCCTACAACACCTACGGGTATCATCGAGATAACTATTTTCAACACATACGCCTGCTCGTCATTATAGTTTTTCGAGAATAGGCCTTTGAGCAGTCGCCACACCTCGCGCCACAGCACGACAATAGTACTCAGAACGGTTGCCGCGTGGAGTGTCAGGCTGAATGTAAGGTCATCTGCTGCCGAAAGATCTGTTCCGAGAATTTCGGATGCGAGCATCAGATGTCCGCTACTCGACACGGGAAGAAATTCGGTTAATCCCTGCACCAATCCAAGGATAATTGCTTGTAGAGTTGTCATAATTCCCCAATTTGATAAAAATCGTACAAAGATAGAAAAAATCTTTCGTTAAAAAAAATTTGACAGAGCAAGCCAAAAAAAAGAGAGGGTATCCATTTTTTGATACCCTCTTCTTGCAATAGCTCTCTAAAAGCAAAAGCTATTTTGAAACTGTTACGCTCACACAATTAGTTGAGTGGGTCGAACTGCTGCTTAATCGAGAACGAATAGCTCTTCTTATCATCCCAGCCGTCGATATACGACAACTCGATCTGGACGATTCGTGGCTGACCATCTTCGTTCTTATTCACGCGGAACGAAATAATCTTATTCTCGAACTTGACATCTGTAATGACCTCAGGTCTGTCAGTCCAGAAGATAAGCTCTTGATCGAGGCACGAAGTTCTCAATCGGAGAGAATAGCTGCCACCCTCCTCAGGAACCAAAAGACGAGTACCCTTCTCCAAAGTCAAGAACTCGGCCTTATCCTCAGGGTGCATATCGATATAGTCCTCGAACTGACCCTTCTGCTTAATCTTGATAGTGTCACGACGAGTATCGGCAGCAAGTACCAAACGTGCTACTCGCTTGTCGTGATTGTTAGCGCGATGATTGAACACAAGAACACTGTTACCAAAACCCTTGCGAGTCAAAGACTTGGTGTCAGCAAAGCTGAGCCACTCCTCACCCGAAATAATGGTTGCGGTATACTCTACGTTCGAGATAACGTTCAACGAACAAGAGCTGTCTGTATTCTCGCATACTAATGCGCTTGTGCTTGCTCCCAACGATACAATCGGCACATACTCAGGATAGTATGGCGAGCTGCACGAAGCCATAAATGCAGAAACTGCAACAATAATTCCAAATATCTTTTTCATTGTCATCCTCCTTCTTTATTTCTGAGTGATTCGCAATTGGATAGACTCGCCTGTATCGGTGTTGCGAACTGTCAACATTGCGTAACGAGTTGAAGACGATGTCACGTAGCAGATTGGCAAGAATACAGTTCCCTTACCCTTAACCTTGTTCCAACGTCCCTCCATTCCTTCAAAGCTTGAAATTGGAGTTACTACATTTACCTTATTACCCTTAGAGTCTGTGTAGTACTCACGCAACCAACACCACGAGTTTCCGTCCGCTGTCTCGAGTGTAGCCTCCCAACGTCCGTTGGATGTAATACGGGCATAGTGTACCGGCTCAGCAGTATCTGACACCGACTTAGGTATATTCACCTCCTGGTTGTCGCACGCGAGCGTAATGGTAGGCTTAAAGTCATTCTGGCAAGATGTTGCCACGAACGCCACTACTACTGTTAAAATTAATGCTATCTTTTTCATTACAATCCGTATTTTTCGTATTCTGGGTTATCCAAATTATAGTTAGAAAGTACAATCTGCACATCTGGGATTGGATAGTACTCACGGCAAGGATAGTCCTTCACATGAGTTATGATATCACAGTTGTAGAAGGTTGTACCATTGCTTGCAGGATACTTTGCGTAGTTGACAATCTGGTCGTACCAAATTCCCCAACGAACGAGGTTGTGACGACGAGTAAACTCACCGAACAACTCACGTGCCGACTCCTTCTGCAACTCCTCCATAAACTCCTCCTCAGTATTGAGGGCAAGTCTTTCGAGGCCTGCACGAACGCGCGATGCATTCAGGTAGCCATTTGCAAGATCCCAGTTACCCATACGCATATGAGCCTCTGCCAAGTCGAACAAGATATGTGCGAAACGGAAGATTCTGAGGTTGTTCGCATCCTGATTGTAAACCATACCAGGGCACCAGAACTTGTCACCCAAGAATGGCTGACCCTTCTCCTTTCCACGAGTCTCGGTGTGGCTGAAGTACAACATGTGACGTGGTACTGTCGCCATCGACTCTTCCTTCTTCCAACCGGCATAGCACCAAGCTAACCAACCGCCACCGTCCTCAACTTCGACAATATTATCAGCCGAGAACTTAGCTGTATCGTATACCGAACGGCGCTTATCCTTCGAGTTGTAAGGCATAAGGGTTTGGTACATATACTGTGTAGGCATATATGGCGAAGTTGTACGAGCCTCGGATCCCAACTCAGGAATACGAATACCGTTGTAGATATCGTCCTTCTTCGACAAGTCGATAGTGTCGTCCTCCATCTCGACGTCATCGCCCTCGCCGCCATCAATATCACCACCCTCGACAACAGTCGAACTTCTCGCAGGTGTACAACGCGATGCCAAGTTGTGAGTTACGCGCAAACCGTAGTCCTTAGCGTAAGCAGGCAACTCGAAAATCGACTCAGCGATATAACGATTGCGGAACATAAGGTCTTTGATAGAATAGCCCAAGAGTGCCTGGTCAGGTGTGTAACCACCCTCCGAGTCAGGGCAACCATATACCTGCTCAATATAAGCAAAGTACTTGATAGCCTTATCCCAATCCTTGTTCCACATTGCCAACTTACCGGCCAATACGAAACCTACCATCGAACCGATACGATACTCGTTCTCAGGAGAATAGGTCTTATTGTAAGGAAGAGCCTGCTTCTCGATAAGCCAGTACTCCAAGTTGGCCATCAGAATATCACGAAGCTCTACAGCCGACATACGTGGCAACTGTGCAATTCTGTCGTTGTTAGCATCGGTAACCTCCTCGAAGTAGTATGGAACATCACCGAAGTTGATAGTCAGAATGTAGTAGTAGAATGCGCGCAAAATCTCGCACTCTGCCAAAAGCGGAGCCTTCTCATCATCGGTGAGCGGCGAGTTCTCGATCTTGACATACATCGAGTTACAACGCATCACACCACGATAACACTGAGTCCACAAGGTGCTACCAAATCGAGGAGTAGACTGCGAGTAACGACACATTGCATCGTAGTACGAGTCGGTGTTGTGGTAGATCAAGTCTGCAGCAACCTCGCACACCTCGAAATAGTCGCCATTTTTATATATGTCCTTCAACGGAATGTAACATCCGTTAAGACCGGTCTTACACTGCGGCACTGTCTGATAGTAAGTATCAGGATGCGAAGAGGAAATAACCTTCTCATCAAGTGTACATCCTGCGAGTGTGACCACTGAAAGTATTAAAACTAAAATCTTCTTCATAATTAGTAGCGGATTTGAATTGCAAGTGAATATGTACGGTTCTTTGGATATCGACCTGTATCGATACGACGACCACCGCTCACTGCGTCTGGGTCATATCCAGGGAACTTCGTAAAGAGTGCAACGTTGTTGATTGATGCAGTCAACGAGATATCGCGCAAGTAGCGAGTCTTCTTTCGCAAATCGAAACGATAACTTACGTTGATGTTCTGCAAACGCAAGTACGATGCATCATAGATAAACAAGTCACTACCATAGCTATCTGTGAGGTATGCACCCGGAATATTCGAATATGGATTACGGTTCATATGCCAAGCCTCCAACATTCGACGATCCTTGTTAGATGTTGCAGTACCACACATGGTTGTAAACTCCATGATGTTATACATACGACCTCCGATGCTATAAGTGAAGTAGATACCTGCCGACAAATTCTTGATGATACGGAAAGTGTTGTTGATACCTCCGTATACGATAGGGTCAGCCGAACCGAGGTAGATACGGTCCTTGTCATTCAAAACGCCATCGTGGTTGATATCGGCATAACGAGCATAACCAAGGTTCTTGCTGTAACCTACATAGGTCTTGGTCTGCTTGTTCTGCTGGATTTCGTCATAAGTGTGCCATACACCCTCGTACTGGAAGCCCCACAAAGAGTTTGCAGGGTAACCCTCGGCATAACCGTAAATCATATATCCTCCACGGCTATATGTCGAAACGTAACCATAAGCAGTTGCAATATCTGTCACCTTCGAAGAGTTGTGTGCGAGAGTAAAGTTTGTTGTCCACTGGAAGTTACGACGCGAGATGTTACGCGAAGTAAATGTAAACTCGACACCCTTGTTCTGTGTGCTACCGATATTTGCATATCGAGTAGTGAAACCGGTAATCGCCGCATTCTGCATAGTGTAGAGGAGATCCTTGGTATATGCCATATATCCCTCCAATGACATCGAAATACGGTCATTCAAAATCGACATATCGATACCGAAGTTGTACGAGTCGGTCTTCTCCCAAGTCAAGTTAGGGTTGTCGATACGTGTAGGATATTGCGATACCTCGTACGAGTCACCGAACATCCATCCACTCTGGTTAGTCGAAAGCACCATCTGCGAAACGTATGTCGAAACGGCATCATTTCCCGAACGTCCTGCGCTGACACGAACCGAGAGGTCTGACAACCACGACTTGGTACCCTTCATAAACTTCTCGTTGCTTACAGTCCACTTGAACGCTGCTGCAGGGAAGAATGCCCACTTGTGACCCACTGCAAAGTTAGACGAAGCATCGGCACGACCTGTGAGGGTTGCGTGATAGCGACCACCATACGAGTAGTTCGCACGAGCCAACACCGAATAACGCTGCAACTCCGAAGCTGAAGTCGATACGGTCAAACAACGCTTATCCAACAAGCTACCCATGTTGTATGCCGATACGTTATCATCGAGATAACCACGACCACTTACAGACTTGTTGTTCCAACGAGTGTTCTGAGCGGTAAATGCACCCACAACATCCAACTTGTGCTTCTTCTTGAAAGTCTTCTTGTACGAGATAGTGGTCTCGCTCAACAAATTACGCTTGTTGTTGTCTCTACGGGTTGCACTACCACCATAGTTGTAACGCTGTGCCACAGGCATAGTCGATGGCGAGTAGTAAAAACCCTCGGTTACTGTATCAACAAACGAGAACTGCGACTTGAGCTTCAATCCCTTAATCAAAGTAAGCTCGATATACGGAGTCAAAGTCAAGATTGTACGATCATCGTAGTTGGTGATGTTCATTGCCTTCAAATATGGAGAGTCGTAGATCGAACCACCATTGGTACCGTTATCACCCAGCATATCCCACGACTCGGTTGGAGTCATCATAGGGTTGAGGTTGGTTACGGCACGTGTTGCGGTACCCGAAATTGCAGTAGACGATTTGTCATTGCGACGCTTCGAATACTGGGTATTAACTCCGAGCTTCAACCACTTAAACACAGTGTGGTCAATCTTCAAACGGGTAGTCAACTGATTCTGACTAGAGTCGATCACAATACCGTTGATATCGTTATAACCCAACGAGAAGTATACCTTAGTAGACTTGCTACCACCTGCCAACGAGAGGAAATACTTCTGGCTGAAAGCCTTACGTGTCATCACGTCGAGCCAATCGGTACCCTCACCATAAGCTGTCGGATTCGGATATCGCGGCTTATGAACCTGCCAGTAGCGGTTTGTAGAGCTGTTGTTGGTGTAGTAGTCGTTACGATAACTTGCAAACTCAGCTGCATTCATCATATCCAACTCACGTGGCAACTCCGAAAGCGAGAATGTACCCTTGAAGGTAACATTGAGCTTATTTGCCTTAGCCTCGTGTGTTGTAACGAGGATTACACCGTTAGCACCACGCGAACCGTAGATAGCGGTTGAAGATGCATCCTTCAACACGGTCACATTCTTGATCTCGGCAGGATCGATATCGGCAAAGTTTGCCACAGCATCCATCACACCATCGACCACGATAAGTGGGTCGTTGTTTGCGGTGATAGAACGCGATCCACGAACACGAATCGAAGCGGCAGAACCAGGCTCACCGTCGGTTGTCATAATCTCGACACCGGCAAGACGTCCCTGCAATGCCTCGTCCACCGAAGCGGCTGCAGTATTTGCCAAGTCCTCCATATTCACGGTTGTCACGGCACCTGTCAAGTCACTCTTCTGCTGAGTACCGTAACCGATGACCACAACCTCATTGATGTTCACATTCTCAGGATTCATCACGATATTGATGGTAGTACGGCTACCTACACGCTCGGTAACCTCAACATAACCGAGGAACGAGAACGAGAGGTTGTCATCCTGGGATGCCTTGATCTTATACTTACCCTGAACATCGGTAGTTGTACCGACATTTGTATTTCCGACAACGACAACGGTTGCTCCAACCATTGGCTGACCGGTATTGTCAAACACCTGTCCCGTTATCGTACGCGCCTTCTGCGCCATTGCTGTTTGGGCGAACAGCAGGGCAACGATGCAGAACGATGCGTAAATTACACTTTTTAATATGCGTTTCATCTGCTATTCCTCACTTTTAAGTGTTACCATAATTGGATAGTGTGTTGTGCCGAGCTCCTCTACAGCTGCCTTGTCGAGTGAGAGGTTCTCAAACATATTCCAACATCCGTTTGTTGCATAGAGGAAGTTGTTGCGCTCCTTTGTAGGATTGCCATCCAACACAATGCTCGATGGTGTGTAAACCGAGTGGTGTACTGCAATGCAATCAACCAAGCCACCATTCTTAACCATGACTTCATTGATAGCAAAGTATGGATCGGTGGTAGGAAGAATCTCGCTTACCGAGAAGTACGTGGTCTCGGTGGTGAAGAATCCCTCGGTAAACTCATCGTAGTCGTAGCAATTCATACGAGCGAACTCCTTACCGTACTTCATATCGATAACCGAAGCAATGTTCATATCGACACACCACAACCAGTTGCGGTCATTGTCAAATGGGCGAACACCCGCCTCGTTCTTGTACTCGATAGTACGTCTGATAAGTTCCTCTACCTCAGCCTTACGATTTGCAAGGTTATCAGGAGTGAAGACGATAGCCGCAGCCTTCTTGTTGTCGGTCATCGCCTGAATCTGCTCCTCCCAATCCTCGGGAACAGCATTTCTCGGATCAAGGATCTCGGTAACCACAAAGTGGATATCGTTGGCCTTGAAGTGAAGAATTGCATTGTTGAATGTGTTACCCTGCGGAACGTCGATTGGCTCAACAGCCAAATCGGCTGGCAGGATAGCACCCATACAGAGACGTCCGTCCAAATTCTCGACAAACAACGCCTTCTTGCCTACCTCGGCAGAGTAGTTTGTAAGCCAAGCAGAGAACTTCGTTCCGTTGATGGTTGCCGGAGCGACCATAGTCACTACATCGGCACCCTTTGATGTAAGATATTCGCCCACCTTTTGCAAATCGAGTACAGAAACATCCTCCGCATCGTTGATATTGCAGTAGAGAACCGACATATCCATCTTAGATTTGAGGTCAGAGACCTCGGCGTCGATATCGTAGTTCTTCGACACGAGTTTCTCTTTGCTGCACGATACAACAAGGAGCGACGCCGCACATAATATGTAAAGTATCTTCTTCATTATTCTACAACTGCTTTTTGAGTGAGTACACATGTTGCATTTGAGGTAACACCGCAAGCATCGGTGAACGATACTGTAATAATAGCATTACGCTCCTCACGACTGTTGGCAGCAAACTTCACCAAGAGGTGAGTACCGCAACTGAGATATTCGATGCTCTTCACCCAATTCACATCTGCCGAGAAGGTCATACCCGGACGGCAAGCATCTGTGAGGTTCGAATCAAAAGCGATCTCACACTCTGTTTCCGATGCCTCGACAGTCTTATTCTCCAACTGCATATACGGGGTGATACCGCGCTGCTTTACCTTGATGGTGTCGGCAACGAAACCGTCATAGGTCTCGATTACCACTGCACCAACGCGGGCAAAATTGCGAGAATACATCGAGGACTCGTTAGAGTCGTAGTTTACTGTAAGATTGTAAGCATTCTGCTTCCAGTTTCCGTCGCTGACGTGCAACCAGCTATCTACCGGACGAGCTCTCCACACAAGGCGTGGATTGTTCTTCACGGTGATAGGCAGCTGGAACTCACCTGCAGTTACAGGCACCTCCTTAACGGCGATAACCTCGCCCTGCACATCAATAACTTCAACTCGTGTACAGCCACACATTACCAAAACGGCTGCAATAATCGAGAGTAAATAGGTCTTATTCATAATTCTCATTGTTTTCATTGTTCAACATATTTACTTCTCGTTAATTAAATGTACCCTCCTCTGGGATGAGGTCATCCACACCGTTGTCGTGATCAACCTTCTCAGCCACGCAATCCTTCGAAGCTACAGCACAAGCCTTAACCTCGAACGGACCCGCTACAGGAGCCGAGATTGTCACATTGTCATTGTTGGTGATCTCAACCACGAAGTTCTCGTACATACCCGGAGCAACCGAAGCCCATACAACCAACGGATTTGCAATAGTCGAATTTACACCGTTGCCAAACTCCTCGATGGTTACCATATTGCTTGGGTTACAATTCTCATCGATAAGACCATCGATTACGGACAACTCACCAGAGATGTAGCTGCTAAATCCGTCATGAAGATTACCTACCAAGAGTCGCACCGACGCGATATTCTCGATATCGTACTTCACGAGGATCTTAACAAGACCTGTGTAGTAGTCGAACTCCACCTCGCTCGACTGAGTCGTACCGAGGAACGAAGAGTTGTACATCATATGGTCGAATGGGTTCGCATAGTACTTTTGTACTGAAGGAACGTCGATACGACCCTCAAGAGCTTTCTGGCCACCCTCTTCCGAGTATGGCGCGTAGATTGTCAAGTCACCGGCTACCACATTACCGTAGAAAAAGGCTGAATTATTGCCTGCGGTAGACTTCACAGGAAGATAGCACTCGTTAACTCCGCCGGTAGTACCGTAGATGCCGAGGGAGGTCTTACCATCCCACTTGTAGGCACCTGTACCGGTCAGACCCTCTACATTCAGAGGCTTAACGGTTGCCTTAACCATTGTAATTGCACCATTATCAATTGTAGGCATTTCCTTCTCGGGAAGGCGCTGAACACAAGAGACCAACGCAAGCGAGAATATTGCCACAATGCAAAGTGCTGATTTCATCTTTAACATTTGTTCTATATTTTTATCAATTATTATCGTCTTACTGTCATTGGTTCCTCTTCAGAACCCTCGTCACCACCTGCGACGTAAGGTACACAACCGTCATACTCCTTGCCCTCAACGACAGAAGGATACAACTCGTCGCTCCAGCTCTCGCCATAGATGCAGTTCATAAAGTTCTCTGCATCGGCAGTTGTGTAACGGTTAGCACCACGAAGGATTGTACCACCTACAACGCAGTTTCTGACACCGATTGGCCAAGGATTAGCCGCAACGAGCGGAGTCTCAGATGTAGTGTAAGAAGCGTTCTCCGTAATGGTCATCATACGATACGAACCTGCGATAGATCCAACCTGCGAGGTTGCACCCTCCAAGGCATAGATATCACCCGTGTTGGTACAGAACTCAACACCACCCTTATGAGTCTTTGTAGTGATATTCTCTGCAGGAATAACGAACGAACGATACTCTCCAACAATACCACCTGCCAAGCTGGTAGCACCTACAGCACCTGTGTTTACTGCGTGATCGATACGTGCATACTGCGAACCGAGGTAGTATGCCGGCCAACCCTCGTTGGTACCTGTGCTCTCACCCATATACTGAGTGGTTGTGTTGTACTCTACAAAGGAACCGGCGATACCTCCTGCATAGATAACCTTTGTTCCGTAACCTGTACGACGAACAGCGTTACCTGCAGACTCATTACGAGCAACTACGATATCTCCTGTGTTGATTGTAGGATTATCATCGGTACCTGTAATCTTTGCGAACCAATGTGCGCGACCTACGATACCGCCAATATGACCCGAGAAGCCCCAGATACGTCCGTGGTTCTCACCCGAAACGATCTCCATGTGGTAAGCTGTCTCGACAGTTCTGTCCTGATACTTCATCAAGCTCGAAGCCGACTGACCAATACCTCCGTGGTAGTAACCCACAAGACCACCAACTGCGCTATAGTTAACGCTGGTGTTAGGCGACATATTACCGTTGTTACGATCGAACTGGATGTTACCATAGTTCTTACAGCCATTGATAAACAAATCGATAGGCGAGAATCGCGACTGATAGTTGATGGCGTTATTAGCCTGACCGCAGCTACCAATCATACCACCTGCGAACGATGTTCCGGTATAGCTTGTAATGAGGCTCACAGCCTTCGAGAAGAAGGTGATCTCACCGTGGTTCTCGCACTGATTCATAGTAATTGTCATATTACTATAAGGTGTATTGTAACACCATGCTGTTCTCCAACCCGAACGACCCTCGAGCCAGTGCAAAGCCTGTGCAAGAATACCACCGGCAGACTGACCGAACGATGCACGGTTCTCACCGTAATAGATCTTACCGTGGTTAGTACACTGGTTGAATGTAAGAGTCTTCTTAATCAACGAGCTCTTGTACTCGGAAGCACGGATACGGAAGTCGAAGCAGTTTGCTGCAACACCACCCAAGTTTACGTAGTAGCAGTTATAGCGAACGCTTGTAGACAAGCTTGTTCCGTAACCGGCGTTATCAACACGGATTGTTCCGTAGTTGTGCGAGTTAGTAACGGTAGTGTAGCTCGACAAGATATCGCTGAGTACACCCGAAATATTAAGGTTCTTTGCATACGGAGCATCAGGCACCTCTACTGCACCGCGGTTGGTACAACCGGTAACGAAGTGCTTAACATCCCTCACACTATGATCATGCAGACGACCTATGACACCCGACAAGTTCATACGGTAGTATGGACGAAGGTTGGTACGGTCAGGGTCATCGACATCGGCAGACTGAGGTGTCTGAGTGGCATCTGAAGACCAGTCAAGCGAACTTGTCTGAGTAGTAGCATTTGGCGATCCATAGATTGTAATATTACCAGATGCCTCGTTAGTCAAGTTAGCAAGTGTGATAGCATACTGCGAACCGTGCGACTCAGGGATATATGTACGACCTACAACACCACCGATATCGAAACGCGATGACGAAGTCTCGTTCCACTGGTCAATCTTCAATGGGTTAGGGTTACAAGTATGCTCGATAGTTGCGCGGTTTGTAGATCCCAAGACATTCGAATTGGTCTCACCAACCACACCACCGATTGCCAAATCGTGGTAATAGAGTTGTTTAAGTGCGAGGTCCTTATCCGCACTCTCAAACTGACGGCTGACAAGGCTACCTGCATTACCAGTCGATACGATCTTACCCTCGTTTATACAATTATATATAGGTGCAGCTGTTGCCTTACCTACGACACCTCCGATGTATGCACCATCCGTCACGAGTCCGTGATAGCGAACCTCACCAAAGTTGTTACACTCTACGATAGCACGCTTTGGCTTGTCAACAGACTCGGCAGTCAAATATGGAGCACTCAGGCTAACATATCCGAAGATACCTCCCAAATATATTGTTGTAGGAACCTCGGCAGCCTCCTTCAAGGCAGGGACCTCGACAATACCCTTATTCTGGAATCCCGATATCTCGCCATCCAGGCTGAGTGCTGTCTTAGCAAAACCTCCCGACACATAGAGTGTAGGGCTATAACCGTTCACCAAGACATTACCGTTGTTCACAACCTTGAATGTACCACCACCCTTGAGGGTAGCCTCACCAACGTAACCACCAATGAATGCCTCGATGGTAGCTGTACCGTCGAATGTTACCACACCCTTCG
The DNA here is from genome assembly GCA_045576755.1 of Alistipes sp. Taxonomy (GTDB): domain Bacteria; phylum Bacteroidota; class Bacteroidia; order Bacteroidales; family Rikenellaceae; genus Alistipes. The sequence goes on along the minus strand of JAZNHC010000059.1, from coordinate 13,571 downwards.
CTGTGTTCACAAACTCTACAGAGTGGTTCTTCTCGGTGTATGATCCGGCGTATCCACCGATATACAACCTCTCGGCAACACCCGAGAACGATACCGAACCCGCGTTCTCAACGCCTACGGTACCCTCGTTGTTGTCGGCCATATCCGAGTCACCGAAGATACCACCCATCTTAACGTTCTTCTCAACGACACCCTTGACATTTACGTTACCCTTGTTCGAGCAGTATGGGAAGCGGCTACCAATAGGAGCATACTTTGTAGAGGCGATGACACCACCTGCGTATACGTACATACACTCCACATTCTTATCGATAGTCACGTCACCACTATTCGAACAGTTATTCATAATAATTACGCTCTTACAGTACGAAGCAATAGCCGAAACGTAAACTGTACGAGCAACACCGTTGTTGTATGTAACGGTACCGCTGTTGTCGCAGTTGTTGAATACGGAAGTAGACTTCACGTAACCGAAGATACCCGAAACGTACATCGACACCTGAGCACTTGTAGGAGTCTCAACAACCGCAGTATTAGGTCCCAATGCCAATGTCACCTCGGCCAACATATTACCTGAGTTAGAACATTCGGTAGCTACGTTAGACTCGAACAATCCGACACAAGCCGACGATGCAATGATACCTGCGCCACAATATGTGTATGAAAGAGTCACATTACCCTCGTTCTTACAGTTCAAAGTCAAAACATCCTCAGTGAGTCCCAACGAATCCTTTGTTCCCAAACGAGATCCGATGACACCACCAATACCTGTTACTCTGTCAGTTGTAACGTTGTCCGGATGGTTACCCGAAACCTTACCGAGAATCTCGATCACACCGCTCTTACGGTTACCACAATTCTCGACCTTGTCAGACCAGCAGACACCTACAACACCACCGAGGCAGAGGACTGTGTTATTAACCTTCTCGGTTGGGCTGAATGTGGCGCACTCTCCCTTGTAGGTGATTGATCCCGAGTTGAAGCAACCCGACACATTCTTGTTATTCTGCTCTACCGCAGCAACAACACCACCGATGTTTGCAGCTGTCACAATCTTGAAGCTGTCGTTCAACAGCACCTTACCGCTGTTCTCGCAATCAGCAATCAAATTCTTGACCGTTGTATCTTGATTAGCCTCCAACTTACCGAGGACACCACCGATATTTGCAGTGGTAACCTGCTCGTTGATAGACATCGAACCCTTATTCTCGCAACGCTCCACCGAAACCGATGCAGCTCCAATTACGCCACCCCAATCGAGGTCGAACATTGCCTCACGAATTTCGAGCTCACCTGTATTGACATTGTCTGCGAATGTACCTGCTGTCACATATCCCGCTACACCACCGATAAATGGAGTAACCTTTGTGTTTGTCGAAGCATCATCCCAAATAATATCACCGGCACTTGTACACTCCGATACGGTTGGCTCAACGTTATTTGCAGCGCAAGCGTATCCTACAACACCTCCGATACAAGGCTTGTACAGATCGTCACCATCAGGACCTGCAAGAGATACAGTTACATCAACGTTGCTCTTTACAATCGAGACAACTGCACCATAAACGCCTCCGACAGCTCCTCCGACATTAACCAAATCGAAGTTCTCCTTCGCTACAACGTTCGGATTCTTATACTCGATAGATCCCTCAACAGAGCAGTTGAACACCTTACCAACCTTGTCATCAACAACAGTCAGCGAACGTGCAATCAAACCTACTCGGCTGTTGGCCTCCTCTACGATGTTTCCCTTAACGCACAAGTTCGAGATTGTACCAACGGTATTCTCACCGAAGAGAGGCTCGGTCAAACCACTGATTGTGTAGTGACGACCCTCGAACAGCGATGTAAAGCCATCGATAGTCTTCAAGCCCTTATCGGTCATATCCACATCGGCAGCAAGCAACGCACCTTCGTAGGTAGTGTTGAATGTACCTGCCTTAACCATCTCGGCAAACTCCAACATCTCTGCATCAGTACCGATGAGGAACATCTTGCTATCAGCCGAGAATTCGATCTCAGGGAACTCGCGAACGCGACCTGGCTTGAGCGCCACATCACCCGATGCACTGAATACACGGTTGCAAACCTCACCTGTTGTAGTCACAATGTTAAGTTCGAAAGAGTCGTACGATCCGTGAGGAACTGCGATGTAGAACACCTCGCCGCCCTCATCAAGAGCAAACTCGTCATTCTCGAAGTTGTAGAAAACAGTCGAGGTTGCTCCCTCACGAGCCTTAAGCTCACCAGCCTTAGCATCGTTCTCGTCATTGCTGCCGCAATAAACGTCAAATACTCCGGCGATTGGCTCTGCATTGGTTGTCGCAACCGAAACGTACTTCAAGGTCACAGACTCACCTGCCTTAGTCTTCACAGGGAAGCGAAGGATAGTCGAGAGGTGATGCATCTGGATATCCGAGAAGCCATCCGACCAAGTGTACATCGGAGCTGCTCCATTTGCGAATGTACCCTCGGTGTGCTGCTGGTTCGCAGAGAACACTACCGGATACAATCCGCTTTCGCTATTTACCGCCACATCTTCGCCCGGATAAGGGTAGACGATGTTGTACGGAATAGTCGAGCCAAGAGGCAAATCGAACACAGCAATCGACTTGTTCTCCGGATTGATAGTGATCTTGGTTGTCGGCTCACCATTCACGGCAAGAACGTCACCCTCACTCCAAAATACCGGATACTTTCCGTCCACCTTATCGCCCATCTCGGTACGAGTAGGATTTGGAAGAGTCACTTGCAGCGTCTTGACCTCACCACTTCCATTGACCGACCCCGAAATTGACGGAGCCAAGTCCTCGGTAGTATCCTGCACGCAAGAGTAAGTTGCGAGCAAAACCACCGCCATCAAAAGTTTAGTAAAATTTTTCACGCTAATAGTTTTTTGAAATTGATTGATTAAAAATTTTGTTTGTTATTTTGTTGTTTGTTTCGTTTCTCCGCTGCTTCATCTCATCGTCGTCTTTTGTCACATACATACGCAACACACGCGCGTAAAGACAAAAAAGACACTCGTCTTGCATAAATGCAAGGCGATAATCATCTTTTAGAGGCAAGCCAAAATAGCACCAGCCCTCATAATTAACACATTTTCATAAGTTTAAGGTCTTTGCGTACAAAAGCGACCCTACGTTTCTGCACGACTTTACGTTCCAATTGGTTTTGCAAAGTTACATATTTTTTCGACATTGCCAATAATTCGCACAACTTTTTTTACAATTTTTCGTTATCATTTTTCCGATTCTACCACTCTATCGGCTGCGCACCCCTCTCTATCAAGTAGTTATTGGCTTTGGAAAAATGTCGCGAGCCAAAGAAACCTCTATACACTGAAAGTGGCGACGGATGGACAGCCTTCAACACCAAATTGCGCGAAGGATCGACCATTGCACCCTTCTTCTGGGCGTAACTACCCCACAGCATATAGACAACACCCTCTTTTTTTTCAGCAATTATTCGCACCACCGCATCGGTAAATCGCTCCCATCCACGACCTGCGTGCGACGCTGCCTCGTGCGCTCTGACAGTCAAAACCGCATTGAGCATCAGCACACCTTGTTCTGCCCAGCGATCCAGATTTCCGCTTGTCGGAACAGGCTTTCCGGTATCGTCCGCCACCTCCTTGAAAATATTGCGCAACGAAGGCGGAAAATCGACTCCGTCATCCACCGAAAAGCACAAGCCATTTGCCTGACCGTCACCGTGATATGGGTCTTGTCCGATAATCACGACCTTAAGCTTGTCGAGCGGACATTTATCGAAGGCACGGAAGATATTTCGCGCAGCAGGAAAGACCTGACACGAACTATACTCAGCCTTCACAAAGCCGACCAACTCGGCAAAATAGGGCTTATCGAACTCCTCTTGCAGGAGAACTTTCCAATCTTCGGCAATACGAACATCCATAATATCCATCTTTTTCAAGAGCGAATATAGTTATTTTAACCGAAACAATTGCACAGTTTACCAATATTTTTACTATCTTTGTCAAAATTAACAACTAAAAAGAGTAAAGATATGAAACTTATCATTGCAATTTTGGCTACGATGTTCGTCTCGTCGTGCGCTAACACATCAAAAGATCTCACCCTACTCGACAAAGCGGATTTCGAGACTACCGTTGATGGCAAAGAGGTATCACTCTACACCCTCAAAGCGGGCGACCTCGTTATGCAGGTAACAAACTACGGAGCACGCGTTGTTTCGTTGTGGGCACCTGACCGTGAAGGCAACTATGCCGATGTCGAGATCGGTTATGAGAACATCGACCGCTACATCAACAACACGGGCGAGCGCTATCTCGGAGCCGTTGTGGGTCCCGTAGCAAACCGCATCGCCAACGGCAAATTCTCGCTCGACGGCAAGGAGTACACCCTGCCACAGAACAACAATGGTCAGACTCTGCACGGAGGTACTCTCGGCGTAGACCGCATCGTATGGGATGTAAAATCGTGCACCGAGAACGAAATTATATTCGTCTGTCTTCTTCCTGACGGACAGGATGGCTTCCCTGCAAACCGAACAATCGAGATGGTATACCGTCTGACTGACAACAACGAATTTGTGGTTGAGTACAACGCTACAACCGATGCCAAAACCGTATTAAATCTCTCGCATCACTCGTTCTTCAACCTCGAAGGCGATGGCGAAGGCACAATCCTTGACCACGTACTCACAATCAACAGCAACGCTATTACCCCTGTAAACGAGTTTCTCATTCCTACGGGCGAGATTATGGCTGTCGAGGGCACAGCATTCGATTTTCGTGAGCCACACGCTATCGGTGAGCGCGTAAACGGTGACCACCCTCAACTTAAGGCTGGTGCAGGTTACGACCACAACTGGATTATCAACCGCGAGGAGAATGGCGAGGTTGAAAAGGTTGCCGAGGTCTATTCGCCAAAGAGTGGTCGAGGTATGGAGGTCTACACCGACCAGATCGCATTGCAGTTCTACTGCGGAAACTTCTTCGACGGATCGTACAACAACAAATTCGGCAGGCCAATCGCCTATCGCGGAGCTATCGCGCTCGAGACACAGCGTTACCCTGACGCACCAAATCAGACTTCGTTCCCAAGCGTAGAGCTCAACCCTGGCGAGACCTACAAGCACACTTGTATCTATAAATTTTATGCAAAATAATTGAGTATTTATGGCAGATTTAACACCTACTCCTCACATCGGAGCAAAGCTTGGCGAGATTGCCGAGCGTGTCATTATGGCAGGCGATCCGCTACGTGCAAAGTTTATGGCAGAACGCTACCTCGAGAATCCTCGTCTTGTAAACCAAGTTCGCGGAATGTATTGCTATACGGGCACTTACAAGGGCAAGGAGGTATCGGTAATGGGACACGGAATGGGAATCTCCTCCATAGGCATATACACCTTCGAGCTCTACAATTTCTATGGCGTAAAGCGCATCATCCGCACAGGCTCAGCAGGTGCATATCAACCCGATTTACACATTGGCGACATAGTCATTGCTCAAGGTGCTTGCGACAACTCCAATTTCGCGGCTCAGTATGCTCTTCCGGGCACATTTGCGCCCATTGCGACATACGAGCTCTTGAGTGCGGCTGTCGAGAAGGCAAAGGCTATGGGAGTTAAATATGCTGTAGGTAACATCCTTGCCAGCGAGATATTCTACAACGACAATCCCGAGGCGTGGAAGCAGTGGCAGAAGATGGGTGTCTTGGCTGTCGAGATGGAGGCTTCGGCACTCTATATGAATGCAGCACGCAGTGGCAACGAGGCACTATGCATCTGCACCATTTCGGACTCTCTCGTAACACACGAAGAGACAACAGCCGAGCAGCGCGAAAAGACATTTACAGATATGATGGAGATTGCTTTTGAGATAATTTAGTGGTTATAGTGAAGAGAATTTTACTACTTTTGACAGCAGTTTTCTGTCTCAGCATAGTCGAAAGCTATGCCTGGGGCAGATTTGGCCACGAAATCGTCATCGAGGTTGCCAAACGCCATATCTCGGAGCGGACAAAGCAGAATATCGAGAAGTATATGCCATACGACATCACGACGGAATCGGTATGGATGGATATACATCGTGACGACAAGCCAATTGCCTACACGACAGCTTGGCACGTATATAATGTGGATGAAAATTACGAATACGATATGAATCCTCGCTTGAGCAAGGGCGATGCAATGCTTGCAATGAAGGTGTCGGAACATAACCTTTCAAAGTACAAAAGATTGACCGACTCGGCAGTCGTGATGAACCTCCGAATGGTATTGCACTTCACTGGAGATCTCCACTGTCCAACCCATTCGTACGTACCCGGACCGCGTTGTTTCTGGTCGTGCGAATTGAATGGCAAGAAATATAAGGCTTTTCACTCGGTTTACGATTATATCCCCGAATTACTCCACCCTAACAAAAGTTGTGCAGAGGTAGCAGCTGAGATTGACAACGCAAAGAAGGGCGAGATTAAGCGCATACAACGCGGAGATTTCCACGATTGGGCTCACGAGATAGGTACGCTTAACTCAGTTATCTACAAGTGGAACCCTCACAACACCAAGGTATTAGACCCGAATACAGTGGAGCTGTCGCGCGAGTTGGTTGATCTGCAACTTCGCAATGCAGGGTACCGTCTTGCATACCTTCTGAACAGATATTTCGGCAAGTAGCTTTCGCGCTCCCGACAAGAGTTGTTGCATAGTATTTGTATGGATGGTTTACGAACCATTTAACATATAAAAACTATGCAACAATCTATTACTATTCATCTGACAGACAACGGTCACTATGCGCTCGACAAAAGCCACAAACTCGACACATTAAATCCGAAGGAGTTGCTACTCTACTCCACAGCACTTTGCGCAGGGATGACGCTCAAATCCATCCTCGACAAGGAGCGCGTGAAGCCCTCGAAGATAGAGATTAAGATGTCGGGAGAGTTGGACACCGAGAAGGTGGAGGGGCGCAGTAAGTTCACGGCCTTCAAAATCGGCTACAACGTTGAATGTGAGCATATTGACGAGCAGTCGAAGGTGTCGCACGCCATTCAACTCACGACAGACAAATATTGTGGCGGCTTGGCGATGTTACGGGCTATAGCACCCGTCTCGCACTCGACATCGATTGTCAGCATCGAGGTCGAAGCGTAAAGAATAGGTGGGAGCATCGCACAATCCGAAGCCCCCACCATCTATTTCTAAACCTTAAGGAATATTTTGCGCCTATACATATAGTGCAACAGCAGATAGGATAGCACCGCATTGGCAAAGGTAATGACCAACTTGTACCAATCCTCACCGATATACTGCTCAAAGCCAAAGAGAAGTGCCGTAGAGACGGCATTCATCTTTATAAAATGTGGCATCATATATGCCGCTATGGAGTTCATCCCGTAGACTTTGAAGAAGGATACGCCCCAGCGATACCCCTTATAATCAATCAGATAGTAGCAGAGCCACAGAAGGAGAAAACAGATTCCGCCCGAGAGGAGGGTCATCGAGGATGTCCAAATAGGCTTGATTATAGGGTGCCAAATACCCCACAATAGGCCGACGACCACGAGCGAGACTCCGAGGCCTGCAAACCACCAGAGTTTGCGTTTTTCGTCCATCTGCGACTTGGCAATAACGCCTGCAAACATTCCAAGCATACCCGTAACCACAAAGGTCATCGAACTCAAAATCCAGGTGTAGTGGTAGGTAGGCTTGAACACCACCACGCCATCGACAACCTTAGCTCCGTCGCGAAAACGACCAAGCACCGCATTGTCAATCCACTCGGCAAGATTCTTTTCGGGGGTATAATCGCCACCGCCATAGCCATCTACCGCAACAAACTCCATAGCTGCCCAATAGCCGAGAAGAAGCATCACCGCAACTACAATCTGCGTGCGTAACTTCGTAAAGAGAAACATCACGGCAGAGGCGGCATAAGCAATGGCAATCGCCTGCAACGTGTTCGAATAGAGGTATATTCTATCCGGATCGAGATGCAATAATCTACCTTGACAAATCATACCCAAGATCCAGAGCACCACCACTCGTCGCAAAATTCGCCAGGCGGCAGCGCCATAGTTGCGCTCCTCGCGAATACGGGCAAAGGCAAACGGAATGGTTATACCGGTCATAAAGATAAAGAGGGGCATAATAATATCCCAAGGCGAAAATCCCTCCCACTCCATATGTTTAAACAGCCAGGCACAGTTATTCAGCCACGGCAGATCCACCGTCTTTATAAATCGGCGCATCAACGGTCCCAGAGCAACCAAAAAGAAGAGGTCTGCTCCTCGCAACACATCGAGGGACTCGAGTCGCTTATTCATCTCTGCAGCCTACTTAAATGGCGAATCGGGCTCTTTAGACATCACCCAATAGAAGATGCGGTCGAGCAGGCCCGGAGCAAACTTCTTTACAAAATGGGTAGCACGTCCCTCTGCCTCCATCAAACAGAGTCGCTTACGCTTTGCTATTCCCTCGGCAACGATGCGAGCCACCTCCTGGGGAGTCATCATCTTGCCCTCATCGCGCGGAGTAGCACCCTGCGCAGTGCCGTCAGCCGTAAGTGCCGAGAAACGTACGTTCGAAGCTGTAAATCCGGGACAAGCAACCATCACATGAAGTCCTTTTTTGATATTCTCCACGCGTATTGTTTCGAGCAATCCCGTCATCGCAAACTTGGATGCCGAATAACCCGTTCTGCCGGGCAATCCGTGCAATCCGGCCACCGACGAAATGCCCACAAGAGAGCCCTTCGATGCCTGCAGATATTTCAATGCATACTTGGCGCAATAGACTGTACCCCAGAAATTTACATCCATCAAACGGTGCAACACCTTCGTATCCACATCATCGAATATGGCACGCATCGAAATTCCCGCGTTGCATATCAACACATCGACACCCCCAAACGTCTCGACAGCCTTTGCTATAAGTCGCTTGCAATCCTCCTCCTTCGTAACATCGGTAGCTACGTAGGCCGCTTTGCCGCCCTCATTCTCGATAATCTGCGTCAGTAACGACAATTTCTCCTCATTTCGAGCGCCAAGAACCACCTTTGCACCCATCGTCGAGTACAAACGCGCCATCGCCTCGCCAATACCCGACGAAGCACCCGTAATGACAACGACCTTTCCGTTCAAAACATTTTTCATATTTCTAACCTAAATTTCTATTTTCAATCCGTCATATGCAAACTCCACCCCATCAGGCAGGCGCAAGTTTGCCACACAATGCAGTCCAATATCGTGCGACATGTGGGTTAGGTAGGCCTTACGCGGAGATACCTTTCCGATCAGCTGCAAGGCATCCTCAACCGAGAAATGCGAATCGTGGGGTTCAAAGCGCAAGGCATTCACAACCAGCACTTCAACACCCTGCAACTTCGCAACCTCCCCGTCGCTTATCTCCTTGAAATCGGTGAGATACGCCAATCGTCCAAAGCGAAATCCCGTAACCTCAAATCGTGAATGAGAGCCTCGTATCGGCACTATCTCGACACCTTCGATCACGAACGGCTCAGCACTGAATTCGTGCAATTCAATCTGTGGCACACCTCGGTAGGGATTGGACGAAAAGGCATAATCATAGTCCTTGCGCACACACTCGCAAGTATCGTGCGAGCCATAAATATGCACGGTATGTATCGCATCGGGATAATCGACAAAATTCAAGGCGCGTACATCATCGAGTCCGCCAATATGATCCTTATGCTTGTGGGTAAGGAGGATCGCCGTAGTATGGCTGACCCCTTCGCGTAGAAGTTGCTGACGGAAGTCGGGACCGGCATCAATTATAAAGCGTTTATCGTTCAACTCCACCATTGCCGAGGTGCGAAGTCGCCTGTCGCGCTCGTCCACCGAGCAGCATACCGCACAGTCACAACCTATTACAGGAACTCCTTGCGAAGTGCCCGTTCCGAGAAATGTAAGGCGGATAGGTGTCGAAATTGGCTCCATATTTGCTATTTTAATAACAATCGACATTACAAAGATACAATAATTTTGGAAAATTGAGAATAAAACTCTATCTTCGCGGTGTTAATTAACACAATAATCGATTTTATTATGGCTTACAAAATTTCAGATTCATGTATCGCATGTGGTACCTGCATTGATGAGTGTCCGGTTGAGGCTATTTCTGCCGGTGACATCTATGTAATTGATGCTGACAAGTGCATCGAGTGTGGCGCATGTGCAGGAGTTTGTCCTTCCGAGGCTATCAGCTTGTAGTCTGACGGAAGCCAAAAACGAAAGAGGCGGAACCCCGATGGTTCTGCCTCTTTCGTTTTTGTGGTACTCCACCTTAGAACACCACTCTCACACCTAACTGCATACGCCAACGCGAAAGCAAATCGTTGCGCGACACCGCACCGCCAACAAAGCGATATTGCGGTGTGCGATTTCCATTTGCATCGGTTGTATAGTTGTAAATCTCTACCGGCGAAAGACGATATTTCGAGGTGTAGTAGCTTGCACCCCAATTCTTCGACAGAAGCGATCCGAGATTTATCACATCAAGAGATATCTGCACCTTACGCGAGCTCTCCGCCCCGAAATATATATCCTGAGCCACGTGGAGGTCGAGGTGGTGCTCAAAAGGGGTCTGCATTGCATTTCTATCGAGAAATTGACCACGCGCACGACGAAGTGCAGGGGTAGACTCGATATAGTCGCCAAAAGCTGCGCGGTGCGACTCGTCGGCAAACTGCATAGCCTGTAACTCGGCTGCTGTAGGCACATAGATTGTGGTGTTGCCATAGCTGCCGTCATTATTGACATCGGCAGTCGAGGCGTAAGTCAGCGAGTAGCGCATACCCGAATAACCCTGATAGAGCAACGATATGGTCGTTCCGAGCACCTTCGCATAACGTTTCGTATACGAGAGCGATGCCGTAATCTTATGCGGTACATCAAACAACGAATAGCTCAACGACTGTGCATTGCTATCTGCCGAGTAGTTTCTGCTCCAGGTATTTAGCGCCTGTGCCGACACACCATCCATAACCGAGAAGGAGTGGGCAAAAGTGTAGGCGGCATAGAGATCCAGACCGAAGCGGAAGTGCTTTGCCACGGACGCACTCACCGAATAGCCATACCCCTTCGAGGTATTCGATAACAGGTATATCGAGGAGTAGGATTTCGCCAACGATGTGTCGTACAGCGTTGTCGTATTGTTGTCGTTGGCAAGAGCCGAATTTACGGCATAGAACTCGCCACCCTTGTCCTGCGCTGTAAGGTTAGTAATCAGCAGGTCGTTAATCGACTTCGAGAAGATTCCCTCGACAGTAAAGTGCCACCCTTTATACTCCTGCTCGATGGCAAGCGTTGCACGTGCCACCTGCGGATAGCGAAAATCCTTTGCAACGATGTTTATCATCGGATTTGACGACACGCCCTCAACACCCGATGGCTCCTCACCAAACTTTGGTACGCTCTGTCCCTTGCTGCTGTCGAGTGTATAACCACGTTGGGTCATTCCGCTATTGGAGAAGCAGTTTGATATCCACACAAACGGTATACGTCCCGAGAATATGCCTACTCCACCACGCAGCAGTGTCGAAGCGTCAGCACTATCGGCAATGCGCCATCGCACTCCGATACGCGGCGAAAAGAGTACGGTAGGTCGAGGTACCTGATTGGTTTTAATGCCATACTTTTGTGCTATTTCGGAGGAGTTGAAAGCCTCATTTGCCGGAGGATTGCCGAATACGACAGGTATATCGGCACGAAGACCATAGGTCATCGAGAAGCGAGGAGATGCGTTCCACTCATCCTGAACGTAGAGTCCGAATTGTGCCGATGTGATATTTGTTGCGGGATCTCCCACCGGATAGTTGCGGACATACTTTCGTGCATTGTCGTTCAGGAAATCGTCGAGTGTATTATAGGTATACGCACCCAAAGCATTTGCCATATATAGGCACGAAGAGTTGAATATCTCGTTGTGCGTACCTATGGTTATCGTGTGTGCATTTGCGTAGTACGAGAAATTATCAGTCAGCGTTATGGTATTCTGCACCAAGTCGTTCATTATGGCAAATGGATCTGTACCGATATTTACGGTGGTATTGTCGCCATCGCGCATCTTCTTTATCTCCACAAACGGATATTTCGCGCCACTCATAGCGTCGCGGCCATCGTGCACGCGGGTATATCCGACTCTGAATTCGTTGAACACCTTATCCGACACGCGCGAATTCAACTCGGCAACCACGGAGTGGGTATCGGCAATAGATGTGTAACCCTCGCCATTGAAGCGCAAAAGCGAAGCACTCGAGACAAACTCATCCTTTCGGGCATCGAGAAAGTTATAGCGCAGGGTGAGGTTATTGCGCGAGTTGATGTTCCAATCGAGGCGTGCAATCAACGAGCCCACCTGCTTATTCAAAATCTGTCTGCCATAGCCACCACCATCGTAACCGGTCAGAGCAAAATAGCGATCAGCAATGGTCTTGGCATCAGCCTCCGAAATATTGCAACCACCGTCGCCCACATAGTATGACGAAGGCGAGGAGTCGAGATTGAATTCGCCATTGAGGAAGAAGAAGAGCCTATTTTTGACTATTGCGCCACCGAGCGACACGCCATATATCTGTGTTCGCTGCTCGGCAAGTTTTGCACCGTTGAGCGGACTGCGACCATAAAAGTTGTGGTCGTTATAATAGGCGTATGCCGTACCGCCGAAAGTGTTTGTACCCGACTTGGTAATGGCGTTAATACCTCCACCACTAAAACCGCCCTGACGCACATCGAAAGGTGCTGTTACGACCTGAATATCCGATATTGCATCAAGCGGAATAGGGTTAGCACCGGCAAGACCTCCGTTGGTACCTGTCGAGGTCAAACCGTACATATCATTCGATGCCGTACCATCAATCTGAAATGAGTTGTAACGCGAATTTGTGCCTGCAATCGAGATTCCGCCATCCTTTGAGACCATAGCTTGTGGAGCTAATCGGGTGATATCATCAATCGAGCGCGATACGGTGGGTGTCCGAGCTATGAGATCGCCATGAAACACCTCTCCGGCACCCATTCTGCTATCGTTAAAGCGATCTCCGCGCACCACCACCTCGTCAATAATAAGGCGCTGTTCGAATTTAGCATCAAGCTGTCTCTGCTCTCCGAGCGAGAGGGCTATATCGCTAACAACCACGCTATTATATCCGACATAGGAAAATTCTACCTTGTACGGAGCACCCACGCGCAGACCCTGCAGACGATACTCTCCATTCGTATCGCTCACGGTGCCATAGACTGTTTCGGTAGGAAGATGAGTCGCAACCACGGTTACACCAACCAAAGGTTCGCCGTCGTTATCGGTTACAAAGCCAAACAATGAGGCTGTTGTGGTCTGAGCCGATGTTGAAAAGACAATTGCAACCAACGAAAAAAAAGCAAGAATAAAACGCTTCATATAAAATAAAAAATCCCAAATGTTACACACTCGAACATCGGGACAGCTCGGCGCAAAATTACGCCAAAACAGATATCAAGAATTACAAATCAGCCAATGGCCCATAGGCTCACAGCTAACTTCTCACTCTACCATCCGGACTCTAACCGTCGGTATCGGAA
>JAZNHC010000058.1:0-13371 GCA_045576755.1 Alistipes sp. | reverse complement strand
CCCTTAGGCATTGGATAGAAATCAATCACAAGTGGTTCATATGCACCACACTTCGAGAGGTCGTACTCATACGAAAATGAATATTTGCCATCTTTATGGTGATAGCGCTGAATGCTCTCAAATTCAAGTCCTTTCAAAATGGCAAGATAGGCTCCGTGCAGAGTATTGATGCAGCTCATTGACATTCTCAGATTCTTCGCCACACGACTATACTCTCCCATTCCATTATGCTTAAATCCGTAAAGAAGGCCATCCTCCGCAACAAAATATCCATCCTCGCCTTCATTTGTGCGGGCAAACGACGGGGTTACGCACAATTTGTCAATATTCTCCAACTCTGCGGTGGATAGTTCAAGTCGGAGATACTCCTCAAAGCAAACTCTTTTAAGTTGGCGTACCTCGGTGGTTACAGTTCCATCTTTGTGGGTAAATTGCAACTCTACCGACTCCTTCACCTCGCAGCACGACATTGCAACAACTGCCGCGACAACTGCAATTAGTAGTTTTTTCATAGTTCCTTTATTTTAGGTTGATTATTTATTGACTGCACAATATTGTATGCTACAAAGTTAGCAAAAATTTATAAATAAAAAATCGCCCCGACCATAAAAAATCGAGGCGATTTGGCGAATTATACTATTTTATACTATTTCTCGAAAGGAACAAGCGAGAGGTACAACTCGTCGAGCTGTGCCTGATCGATTGGCGACGGACCATCGAGCATCACATCGCGACCAGCGTTGTTCTTAGGGAAAGCGATAAAGTCGCGGATCGAATCCACCCCACGAAACAACGAGCAAAGACGGTCGAAGCCGAATGCCAATCCTCCGTGTGGCGGTGCACCGTAACGGAAGGCGTTGATAAGGAATCCAAACTGAGCCTCGGCCTGCTCCGGTGTGAAGCCCAAGCACTTAAAGATAAGCGACTGCAACTTTGGATCATGGATACGGATCGAACCGCCACCAATCTCCGTTCCGTTACATACAAAGTCGTAAGCATTGGCACGAACTGCACCCGGATCGCTCTCTAACTTATCCACATCCTCCGGTTTTGGCGAGGTGAATGGGTGGTGCTTTGCATAGAAACGCTCGGTCTCCTCATCCCACTCGAACATTGGGAAATCTACTACCCACAGCGGAGCAAACTTCTTCGGGTCGCGCAAGCCCAACTGCTCGGCAACCTCCAAACGAAGAGCGCACATCTGCGTGAGAGCCTTATACTTCTTGCCACAGAGAATCAGGCACAAATCGCCGGCCTTTGCGCCCAATCGCTCGGCAATAGCCTGCAACTCCTCTGCCGAGAAGAACTTGTCGATTGAGGACTTGATACCTCCCTCCTCTACGCGAATCCAAACCAATCCCTTAGCACCCACCTGCGGACGCTTAACATATTCGGTCAGGGCATCAATCTGCTTGCGGGTATATGTAGCACAGCCTGTCGCAGCAAAGCCTACAACATACTCCGCATCATCGAAGACCGAGAAGTTGTGTCCGTGAGCCAAATCGGTGATATCCGAAAACTCCATTCCGAAACGCAAATCGGGCTTATCCGAGCCATACTTCTCCATAGCCTCGCTCCACGGCATACGACGGAACGGCTCGGTGAAGTCGATATCCAAGACACTCTTGAACATATGTTTTGCCCAACGCTCGAAAATCTCGAGAATATCCTCCTGCTCAACGAACGACATCTCGCAGTCGATCTGAGTAAACTCAGGCTGACGATCAGCACGCAAGTCCTCGTCGCGGAAACAACGTACAATCTGGAAGTAACGGTCGTAGCCCGACACCATCAATAGCTGCTTCAAGGTCTGTGGCGACTGTGGCAGAGCATAGAACTCGTTAGGGTTCATTCGCGAAGGCACAACGAAGTCACGCGCACCCTCAGGAGTAGACTTGATGAGATACGGAGTTTCGATCTCGAGGAAGCCCTCGCCATCGAGGAAGCGACGAATCTCCTGCGCCATCTTGTGGCGGAGAATCATATTTCGCTGCAATGGCGGACGACGAAGATCGAGGTAACGATACTTCATACGGAGGTCATCGCCACCATCCGAGTTCTCCTCGATAGTGAATGGAGGGATTACTGCCTGGTTCAAGATGTTAATCTTCTCGGCAACAACCTCCACATCGCCCGTAGCCATCTTTGCATTCTTCGACTCACGCTCGATTACCTTACCTGTAACCTGAACAACACACTCGCGACCGAGTTTTGCCGCAGTCTCCTTGGTAGCCTCGTCAGAGTGCTCCTCCACAACAATCTGGGTGATGCCGTAGCGGTCGCGCAAATCGATAAAGGTCATTGCACCGAGGTTGCGCACCTTCTGCACCCAACCCGCCAATGTTACTGTCTGTCCGACATTTGTGGCACGCAATTCGCCACAAGTATTACTTCTGTACATAGTTTTGTATATAATTTTTGTATCTTTGCCATCAAATAACCCACAAAGTTACAAAAAAATATGGAAGTAACACGCGAAACAGACGAAAAATATATGCGTTTAGCCATCGAAGAGGCAAAACTCGCTCTCGAAGCCGATGAAGTACCCATCGGAGCCATCATCGTAGCCGGTGGTCGCATCGTTGGACGAGGACATAATTTAGTCGAAACCTTGACCGACGTAACCGCTCACGCCGAGATTCAGGCCATCACTGCCGCCGCCTCGACAATCGGCGGCAAGTACCTCAACGACTGCACACTCTACGTCACCGTAGAGCCTTGCCCAATGTGCGCAGGGGCTTTAGCCTGGAGTCAAATTGGGCGTATTGTATATGGCGCATCGGACCCGAAACGTGGTTTTTCCACCATTTCGAGCAACATGTTACACCCGCGCACCGTTGTAGTATCAGGAGTTCTTGCTGAAGAGTGTGAGCGACTTATGACCAATTTTTTTGCAAAATTGAGATAGATACTGTATCTTTGCAGAATACAAATTCAACAAAACGTAATTTATAAATAGAAGAAAGGTATGAAAAAGTTATTTGTAACAATGCTTGCACTCCTCGCCGTAGGTATGGTTTCGGCTCAGAGCGAGGTTATTGCAAAATTCAACGAAGGCGCTAAGGCTGTTCAGAGCAAGAACTATCCTGCCGCTATCACACTCTTCGAAACTGTTATCGACAGAGGTATGGATTCTGAGGATCCGAAGGTTCTCAGTTGCGTAGCTACCGCAAAGAAGTATCTTCCAACTTGCTATCAGGGCGTAGGTCTCCAGGCTGCATCGCAGAAGAACTACGAGAAGGCTATCGAGTACTTGACCAAGGCTGCCGAGACCGCAGAGTTGTATGGCAACACCCAGGCAAAGCAGAGAGCTAATATGATCCTTGCAAAGGTCTACCAGGTACAAGGTGGAGAGGCTTTCAACAACAAAGACTACGCTACTGCAGCTGCCGTATTCGAGAAGGGCTATGCTGCAAACCCACGTAATACCGAGATGGCTTTGAACTATGCAACAAGTCTTTGCGAGTTGGGCAAGTTCGAGGAGGGTGTCGCTATCTACGACAAGATCTGCAAGATGCCGGCTGAGAAGTATGCTGACGCCATTGCAAAGGCTCAGGAGAAGAAGGCTCTCTACACTAACAACCGCGTAGCAAGCTTGCAGCAGGCTAAGGATTACGATGGCATCATCGCAATGGCCGACATGTTGCAGGAGGCTTCGCCAGCATTGGCAGAGAAGATCCGCATCGAGGCTTACTATGGCAAGAAGGAGTACACCGCCGTTATCAACGCAGGCGAGAATGCAGCTGCTGCCCAGGCTACCGAGGAGGAGAAGAGCGCAGTATACTTCTACGTAGGTGCTGCCTACAACGCATTATACAACGCAAGCGGCAACAAGAACGAGGCTCACCGCAACAACGCTATCAACGCGCTGAAGAAGGTCACTGCAGGAAACAGTGTAGCTGCAGCTCAGGCGGCTTTGAAGAGCTTGACCGAGAATGCAAAAGAGAAATAGTTTACTATAAAAACTTCACAACTAAAGACGGAAAGCCTTGTGTTTTCCGTCTTTTTTGTCTATCTTTGGTCTATGGATATTGTGGATTTGCGAGAATATATCGTATCGTTGCCATTAGTCGAAGAGTGTCAGCCTTTTGGCGACGACACTGTGGTATACAAGGTGGGCGGAAGGATGTTCTTGTGCTGCGTATTGGAGTACGCCGAGCGTATTGCAGTGAAGTGCAACCCTGATCGCGCCATCGTCCTGCGCGACAGATACCTTGCTGCTATAACTCCAGCGTGGCACTTCAACAAAAAACATTGGAACGATATCTACTTCGAGCAGTTACCGCGCGAGGTTGTGGAGCGAGAAATTCGCCACTCTTACCTCACCGTCATACGCGAGAATGTTACACCGAAGGCTCTGCGCAACGAGATCATGGCAACAGTGCGCGAAGCAGGCATCGAGGATGCCGAACCGATAGAGTAAACTAAACTATAAAATAAAATGAGAGCTAAAAGATTTATCCCTATTTTGATTTTCGCGCTCCTCGTTCCTTTTGCCGAGGCTGTAGCGAACTATCAACCCAAATTCTCTACCGCCGGTTTCTATGCCATAGAGAATAGTGGTCGCGAAGTCTTTTCGATGAACCCCGCATGGCGCTTCTTCAAGGGCGAAGCTACGGGCGCGGAGGCTGTGCAGTACGACGACTCGAAGTGGAGCGTCGTGTCGCTTCCGCACGGCATCGAGTATCTGCCAACCGAGGCAAGCGGATGTATCAACTACCAGGGCGTGGTGTGGTATCGCAAACATTTCAAACTCGACAATGCACTGAAAGGCAAAAAACTCTTTCTCCATTTCGAGGCTATAATGGGCAAGAGCCGCATCTATGTCAATGGCAAACAACTTACCGAGCATTTTGGTGGCTATCTTCCGATAGTGGTCGATATCACCGATGTAGCCAATTGGTCGGGCGAGAATATTATTGCCGTATGGTCGGATAATAGCGACGACAAGAGTTACCCTCCTGGAAAGGCTCAGCGCGTATTAGACTACACCTATTTTGGAGGTATTTACCGCGACTGCTGGCTGGTATCGCACAACAAGGTGCATATTACCGACCCCAACTACGAGAATATTACAGCGGACGGAGGTCTGTTTGTGGCATACGACAACGTCAGCGACACGTCAGCAGATGTCTTGCTCAAGACACATATTCGCAACGAGAACAAAGCTACATTTAAGGGTTCATTGATATACGAGCTTCAATCAGTCGATGGCAACACAATAGCCACACTCAAGAGCCGCATTGCAATTAAAGGTGGCATAGCTATGAGTTTTGCGCGCAAGATCAAGGTGACAAATCCCGAACTCTGGACTCCAGATACACCTACACTCTACAACCTCTACGTACGTGTGATCGACCAAAGTGGCAAGACCATCGATGGCTATCGTCGTCGCATAGGCATCCGCTCCATCGAATTCAGGGGCAAGGAGGGATTTTTCCTCAACGGCAAACACTACAACGAACCTCTCATCGGAGCTAATCGCCATCAAGATTTTGCCGTCGTAGGCAATGCCGTCGCAAACTCGGCACATTGGCGCGATGCGAAGAAGTTGCGCGACCTCGGCATGCGCGTTATCCGTAACGCCCACTGTCCTCAGGACCCAGCCTTTATGGATGCGTGCGACGAATTGGGACTCTTCGTTATCGACAATGTTCCGGGCTGGCAATTCTGGAATAAGGATCCTCTGTTCGAACAGTATATCTACAGCGACATCCGACATCTCGTGCGTCGTGACCGCAACCACCCTTGCGTATGGTTCTGGGAGCCGACATTGAACGAAACACGTTTCCCTGCAACATTTGCAGACAATGCATTGGCGGTCGTTGCCGAGGAGTACCCATACAAGGGGGCTTACTCATCATACGACGTCGAGGCACGTACCAAGTCGAACGTGGTCTACCCTATCCAATATACTCATCCGACAATAGGCAATGGAAGCATCTATGCGGGCAAGAGTCTGAATTTGCGCAACGATGTGACATACTTCACTCGCGAATTTGGCGACTGCGTCGATGATTGGAACTCGCACAACTCGCCAAGCCGTGTAGCACGAAATTGGGGCGAGCACGCAATGTTGGTGCAGGCTCAGCATTACGCGAACCCTCCTTACCAATACACCTCGCTTGATGTACTCTATCGTGCATTCCCTGCACATATCGGAGGTTGCTTGTGGCACTCCTTTGACCATCAGCGCGGTTACCACCCCGATCCATTCTATGGTGGTGTAGCCGACATCTTCCGCCAACCGAAATATTCGTACTATATGTTTATGGCACAACGTCCATCGTCGAAGCAGGAGAGCCGACTCTACCAGACAGGTCCGATGGTCTACATTGCACACGAGATGACCCCATTCTCGCCAAAGGATGTGACCGTATACTCCAACTGTGACGAGGTGCGTCTGACCTTCAATGCGGGAGGCAAAACGTGGACATACCGCAAGCCAAAGAGCAATGGCGGTATGCCATCACCAATTATCACCTTCAAGGATGTTTACGACTTTATGGCAGACAAGGAACTTTGTCGCAAGAAACGCCAGAAGGATGTGTATCTCTTGGCAGAAGGTCTGATCAATGGCGAGGTTGTAGCTACGCACACAGTACGCCCTGCACGTCGCCCTTCGAAAGTGGTATTGTGGCTCGACAACGAGGGTAACGATTTGAAGGCTGACGGCTCGGACTTCACAACCGTCGTAGCGGCAATAGCAGATCGCGATGGCAATATCAAACGTTTGAACAACTACCACATCAAGTTCCACATCGAGGGCGAAGGTCGCATACTCGGTAGTGCTGGCGAATTGGCAAACCCTGCACCTGTAAAGTGGGGAACTGCACCTGTCGTGGTACAATCCACATTGAAGCCGGGCAAGATCAGAATTACCGCATCGGTACTCTTCGAGGGCGAGCAGATGCCTATCAGCGGTGTAATCGGGTTCGAGAGCAAAGCAACCGATCAGAAGATGATATACAACGAGAGTGAGGCAGCTCTCCTACCAAGAGGCTGCGACTCGTCATTCTCGGCATCGTCAGCGAAGAGCGACGCAGATATTCAGCGCGAGCAAGAGGCGAGTGCCGCCAATGCAGCGCGTCTGCAAGAGGTCGAAAGACAACAGACCGAATTTGGCGAGAAGCGATAGCTCAACGCTAATCTACCGACAAAACAAAATCGCCTTCCGCAGTGTTGTAGAAGGCGATTTCTATGTTCTATCCTCAGACTACCACAATCCCAAGCTATCGCGGATAGCGGCAGGGATGGCATTCTTGTTTACCATAATCTCCATAGTCTTGTACTCAACGTACGGACGCGAGAAGTAGTAGTATCCGTCGTACGGAGGACGAACATCCCACGAGTTCTTAACCTTGAAGAACGGATTGCCCTCCTGGTCGGTTGCAGTACCGATGATAACCATACCGTGATCGTCGGTATTCTCGTAGTTATCGAAAGCCTCTTGACGCATCTCCTGAGTAATCTTCTTCTCCTTTACAGGTCTGTCGAAGCTGTACAACTCGCGAGCACGCTCCTCAGCCGAGAGGCGACCCCAACGCTCAGCCTCGGTGCCACTCATACTCTCGATATTATCTTCCGGAACGATTGCGATAGCCTTTGTACGGTGAAATCCCTTCTCCGAAACATCGGCTGCCCAACCTACCGAATAGTCATTTGCAAGAGCATTGTCTACAATCTGCATCAACTCATTGAGAGGTACGTTGTAAGCCTTCTCCCACATCCAGTTGTCAGGCACCTCAACGATATACTGCTCGTAGAATGGGTGATGAGTGTATGATGTAACAAACACGAAATCCGACATCTTCACAGGCAACGACTCGGCAAACGTGTGCGGAGTGTACTCTCTACCCTTCCAAACGAATGTCTCAGGCATCTTTCCGAAGTAGGTGTCGAGAATTGCATTCAAGCCATCCTTCCACGCGGTAGTGAGTTTGCGATTCTTATTCTGAACAACAGCCTCGACATACGCCTTCAAGATTGCGTCGATCTCGCCAAATACAGGCTTGTCCGTACCATAGTTCAAGCCCTCGTATACCTCCTGAGGCACGATACCATACTTTTCGATACCCTTGGTAACATCGTGGAATGCTCCACCAACTGCCATATTGAGGTGGCCATGCAGACGAACATACTTCACAGCCTTCTCGAAGTAGATATTACGTACGATCCACATCTCCGACAAGTCCATCTCCTCGCCACCGGCACGCATAATCTCATTCTCGATAAATGACAATGCCGAGTAGCACCAACAAGTTCCGCTGCGGAACTGATTCTTAACCGAAGTAGTCTTTACCAACTTGCCGTCGGTAAACTCATAACCCTGCGCCTGAGCAGTAGATACACCCAATGCAATGATCAATGATGCTAAAACAAAAATTTTCTTCATCTTTCTCTATTTTTTAGTCGTATTAACAATATTCAGGCACTCCTCATACGATAGCACCTCAGCCTTCTTGCCACGTGGGATGCGGTAGTTCTTACCCTTGTAGGCGATGTAAGCACCGTAGCGGCCATTCTTAACTGCCATATCGGCATCCTCGGCAAAGGTCTTTATCGGTGTGGCAGCAGCCGTTGTGGTTTGCTTCTGCGACTCGATGAGAGCTACGGCGCGCTCGTATGTAAGTGTATACGGATCGTCCGACTTAGCCAACGATGCGAAGTTGTTGCCATAGCGCACATAGGCGCCAAACTTACCTATGCCGACGATAACATCCTGCTCCTCGTACTTGCCCAACGTGCGCGGCAGAGCAAAGAGCGACAACGCCTCTTCGAGTGTTATTGCCTCGATAAGCTGCCCCTTCTTCAACGATGCAAAGCGAGGTTTCTCGCCATTGCCGCAGTCGATCTCTACCATAGGACCAAAGCGACCAATACGCGCTCTAACCACTCCGCCCGTCTGAGGATCGACACCAATAACACGCACCTGCGAATTCTTCTCCACCTGCGTAGTGATAGCCTTATCCACCAAGTTGTGGAACGAGCCATAGAACTCGCCAATCATAGTGTTCCAGCCCTGCTCGCCATCGGCAATGCGGTCAAACTCCTTCTCCACATTTGCGGTGAAGTTGTAGTCCATTACGATACCGAAGTTCTGCTCTAAGTAGTCATTTACAACCATTCCGATATCGGTTGGAGCCAAACGATTTTTCTCGGCACCATAGTTCTCGTTAGCCAACTTCTCGGTGATGTTCGCCCCCTTCAAAGTCAAGACTGTATGCTGACGTTTCTGTGCCGGTTTGTTGCTCTTCTCGACATAGCCACGTGTGATGATGGTCGAGATGGTCGGAGCATAAGTCGAAGGACGACCAATACCCAACTCCTCCAAACGTTTTACCAACAACGGCTCGCTAAATCGCATCGGCGGAACAGCGTGACGCTCGGTTGCAGTAATTGTATGCGCCAAAAGATTTGTGCCATCTGCCAAAGCCGGCAAAATAGCCGCTTCGTTCTGCTCGGCAGGCTCCTCGTCGTGCGACTCGGAGTAGAGATGCAAGAATCCGTCGAATGTGATAACCTCACCCGTAGCAACAAACTTCTGAGCGCTGCCCGACATATTTATCGTAATGGTTGTACGATTGATGTCAGCTGCAACCATCTGCGATGCAACAGTACGCTTCCAAATCAGCTCATAGAGTCGCTTCTCGGCTGCTGTACCCTCGATAGTGTGGTTGTTGATATATGTAGGACGGATCGCCTCGTGAGCCTCTTGTGCGCCCTTGCTGCTGGTAGTATAGTTACGACGCGACGAATATGAGTCACCAAACATCTCGCAAATCTCCTTCTTGCAGGCATTTAACGCCAAATCCGAGAGATTAACCGAGTCGGTACGCATATAGGTAATCAAACCTCGTTCGTACAACTTCTGCGCAACAGACATTGTCTGCGACACCGACATCGAGAACTTACGTCCCGCCTCCTGCTGCAAGGTAGAGGTAGTAAATGGTGGTGCCGGATAACGCTTCGAAGGTTTCATCTCGCTACCCTCGACGGTGAATGTTGCCGATTTGCAACTTTCCAACATAGCCTGAGCCTCCTCCTTGGTAGCGAAACGCTCCGAGTACTCCGCTTTGAAGAGAGTCTTGCTAGCATCACCCGCAGGATAGAACTGAGCCACAACACGATACGACGAAGTGTCCTTGAAGTTGATAATCTCGCGCTCGCGCTCAACGATAAGTCGCACCGCCACACTCTGCACACGACCAGCCGAAAGTGCCGGACGTACCTTCTTCCACAAAATTGGCGAAAGCTCAAAACCTACAATACGATCCAACACGCGACGAGCCTGCTGCGCATTCACAAGGTTCATATCGACCTTGCGCGGATTCTCGATAGCATTCAGGATTGCATTCTTGGTGATCTCGTGAAAGACAATTCGCTTTGTATTCTCAACCGACAATCCCAAGACCTCTGTCAAGTGCCAGGCAATAGCCTCTCCCTCGCGGTCCTCATCGCTTGCCAACCAAACCGTCTTTGCCTCGGCAGCTGCTTTTGAGAGTTCCGATACGAGCTTGCTCTTCTCCTTCGGTATTTCGTATGTCGGTACAAAACCGCTATTTATATCAATGCTGAGTTCCTTCTTCGGAAGGTCGCGGATATGACCAAAACTCGATTTTACGACAAACTCCTTGCCCAGAAACTTCTCGATGGTCTTCGCCTTCGCAGGTGACTCCACAATTACTAAATTTTCGTGCATCTCTCTTTTCAAATATATAATCCAACATAAGAAAACCTAAGTATAACTCAGGTTTCCGATGCTTTCTATTTCACCAAAGTATAAGTTAAATCGATCTGTATTGGTGCAGCCAAACCTGCGCCCACACCCTGCAACACACTCTCCGAGAATGAATAAGGGTCGTTAGCCTCCGCACCGATATAAATCGTTCTTCTTACGTAATCTGCATCTGTCTCGTCGAAAGCATACGTTCCATCCTCCTGACGAACGCTCTTTGCATAGCAATACAAACGCTGAATGTAAGCCGTAATATTCATCACATAGCATCCTCTACTACGATCAAGATAGCCACCATAGACACCCTCAGTGTTGTACTCTTTCTCGTAGACATAGTCGTAGTCCAAAACCGGAGTCAGACGCTGGTAGTTCACGTACGAACCAAGGCGTGTAAACGACTTGTCGAGCAACGGTGTCAGCACTGAGGCATTGCTCTGCGTAACGCTCCAATCATAGTCGGCATTATCCACGTAGATAGTGAATTGGCACTGATTGATACCCATCTTCGAGTACTTGTCACTCGCCGTGGTCTCGAGTTCGATCATTGCATCGAAGAAATCATCCGTTATATAGATCTCGGTGATAGGACCGCCCATACCCTCAACATAGCAGGTCGAAACCTCGGTACGCTCCTCGCGGCTCTTCGCACCATCCATAACCACTCCGTTCAACTCTGACGCTCCACCCGAAAGGCTGCGAGTATAGTCGTGATCGACCTTATTAACCGAGAGGTTGAACTTCGAACTGTCGTCGTTGAAGTAGTAGTACATACCTACCGTATCCTTAATCATTGCAGGGTCCTTCGGATTGCGACTTCTGCCCTGCAACATAATACCCGACTCCGACAAATCGAGTGCATACATAGCACCGCGCTTGTCCGACGGAGTATTCTCGATATCGGGTTTGATGTAGATACCGTGAAATTTGTTCACCCACTTCTCGTCATCCGAGTAGATCTCGATACCGCTACGACCATAGCCATCCCAATCCGAGCCTGCATCGGCATAGTTCTCGGGAATAAGCATCAGGCGACGCGCAAAATCCCACGAATAGGGAGTGCTCTCCATCGCAATCAGCATCGAAGATGGTCCCTCTTTCAACTCGCTATTCGGGAAGGTAAACTCGAAGATCGGCTTCGACTCGTCATACACCGCACTCATATCGCAGTTAATGTATGCTACCGAATCTTTATCTCTATTCTCGTCATACTTCAGCACATTGCCGACGAGCGGCTTGAGCAACTCGTAGACCTTGTAGCGAATAGGCACCAACGTATCACCGCCATAGTTATCGATCTTGAGCAGTAGCTTCATCGTGTCGAAGATCGGCATATAGCCAAAACCATTCTCCTCGTCCAACGAGTTCATATAGAGAATAGTCGAAGCAAATCCTGCCGAACGTAGTCCGAGGGTATCGCTACGACGCACACCCATATAGCCGATGCCCGTATTTGACGAGAGTAGCGAATCGGTGCGGAAAAGGCGTGTCTCGAGGAACTTTTTACCCGAATGGGTAACCTCGTTCTTACCCGTCTGCTCGTTGTATTGAATAAGGTCGCTGCCTCTAAATCGCAGATGACGCATAACCATAACCTGACCCTCAGGCATAATATCCGAGCCGAGAGTATTATCCGCCGTCATCGTACATCCGTTTTCAAGAAGCGCAATGCACGAGAGTAGCAGCACGAATGTTATATGGCGCAATCTGTTAGACAAGTTCCTCATAGAAGCGATCGTAATTATCATAAAAATCTCCGTCCTCAGGTGATTGATAGTCGAGCACCTTCTTGCCGCTTTGACGTGCATAGTCAATCAACGACTCGTCTGCACTCTGCGAGCCTACAATAACACCATCGACATTGTCTATAACGAAACGCATCAGATTTTCGTATGAAGGAACATCCAATTTTTCGAGTCCCTGATCTGCCACGCCCTCATTTCTCAACTTCTCGGCAAGTGCCGCATCGAGCGGGGTGGCGAACTTATCCTCATAGAGCGATACCACAATCTTGGTGTCGCAGAATACCGGATCATCCTTGAACATATTTCGCAAGTAGAGAGGTGCAATAGCCGAGAACCAGCCGTGACAATGCACAACACTTGGCTTCCACTGCAACTTTTTAACCGTCTCCAACACACCACGCGCAAAGAATACCATACGCGCATCATTGTCGGCAAACTCCTTGCCCTCCTCATCGGTAAGCACTGCCTTACGCGAAAAGAAATCGTCATTATCTATAAAATATATCTGGATACGTGCTGAAGGGATTGACGAAACCTTGATAATCAACTGGTGGTCATCATCGTTGATTATGAGGTTCATTCCCGACAAACGAATCACCTCGTGCAATTGGTTGCGACGTTCATTCACACAACCATAGCGAGGCATAAAGGTGCGAATCTCGTTGCCATGTTCCTGCATCGCCTGCGAAAGTTGTCTGCTCAAGCGCGACTCCTCGTTCTCGGCAAGGTATGGCATTATCTGCTGACAGATATACAAAATTTTATTATTCGCCATCGTTTTTCTGGATTTTAATTCCTGTACAAAGGTAGTAATAATTTTTTAGAGTATCAACATCGCATCGCCGTAGGTTCCAAAGCGATAGCCCTCATCCACAGCAACCTTATAGGCGT
>JAZNHC010000057.1:0-10650 GCA_045576755.1 Alistipes sp. | reverse complement strand
TTGCGGAAAGCAGTTGCTTGCGGAGGTCGTGGCATTGGCAAAAAGCGAGGGATATGAGAGTCTCTACCTTTGGACAGACTCATCGTGCAACCACGGCTACTACGCCCACCACGGCTTTGAGAAGGTTGCCGAGTTTAAGAGTGACGAGTGGAAAACCGACTCCAACGACTACCTGACCTACATCTACCGAAAGAGTTTCTGATAGCAGAGCGAAAGCGGCAAAGAGATAAGGAGAGAAAAAGTTTTGGCTTTTTCTCTTTTTTTATTGCTGATTGTCATAGCCTTGTCAAAATATTTGCTAACTTTGAGGAGTTTTAAACGTTAGCAATAGTTTTCGCAATATGAAAAGAATCCTACTTTTTGCGCTGACGTTGTTCGTGGCGACGGGGCTCTCGGCGCAGTCGAACGATGGCAAATGGAAGCCGGTGGGCAATCGTAAAATCCGCGTTGTTCATTGGGGTATATGCCACGCTCATTCCAAAGGCAAATGGGTGGCAGTGAAGAATTTGAGCGACGATTTCGAGTTGCTCGGTTGGGTTGACGACACCAACTCGAAGGCGGTGAGAATGAATGAACCCAAGAAGAAGAACTACGCAGGCTATCCTTGCTTTACTCCGGAGCAGGTTTTCAACGAGATAAAGCCCGACCTCATCGTGATCGAGACCGCCAACGACGACTTGGTGGGTGTTGCCCTCCAGGTTGCCAAGCACGGCATTGCTATGCATATGGACAAGCCGCTTGGAACATCCCCAAAGGGTTTTGCACGAATAAACAAGATTTGTCGCGAGAACAACATCCCTATTCAGATTGGATATATGTTTCGAACCAACGATGCCCTTATCAAGATGGTGGAGATTGCCAAGAGCGGTATCATTGGAGAGGTATACTCCATAGAGGCAGATATGGACCACAGCTACGGCAAGTCGAACTATCCGGCATACGTGACACATTTCCCGGGTGGCATAGCATACGATCTCACTTGTCATCTTATCGATTGGGTGATGCCTATATTTGGCGGTGTTCTTCCTAAACAGACATGGTCTATCGTAAAGCCTGCACCTGGGGATCCGGAGTGGGCAAAGACACACGTTCTTACCGTTATGGAGTATCCAAGAGCCAACGTTGTGATGCGAACCTGCTCGAAAGGTACTATATGGCGCAGACACATCAGAATAGATGGCAGTTGTGGCACGATTGAGATGGCTCCAATCGAGGCCTATTCCAAAATCAATCGCGCCACCGGCGTAAGGGAGATGAAGACTATGGAGGTTCGCTTGTACCTCAAGAAGGTGAACGAAGCTGCCAAAGCAGCGGGTTACAAGAAGGGACTCAACAGTATGGTCTACCCTGCGCTTATAGACCGCTATGAGGGGCAGCTCAAGGAACTTGCACGCATTATTCGTGGCGAAATCCCATATCCTGAAGGACTCTACGAGCACGACCTTCGTGTTCACAAAGTAACGCTGGATGCAGTAAAGAATATTAGATAACCAACATTATAGGGCATATCTTTGTCCGTCAAACAAAACGAGTAAAATTATGAGAGTAGCAATATATGGAGCAGGTTCGCTCGGCACCATTTTAGGTGCATACATCACTAAAGGTGGTGCAAAAATAGATCTTATCAATCGCAACAAAGCTCACATCGAGGCGTTGCAAAGCGGTGGTGCGAAGGTGGTCGGAACAGTGCAATTCTGCCAGAAGGTCGTGGCATACACCCCCGACAAGATGAGTGGCGAGTACGACATCATCTTCTTGATGACCAAGCAACAATACAATACCGAGGTTGTGGCTATGCTCAAGGGGTTTCTTGCCGAGGATGGTGTGATTGTGACCTTCCAGAACGGACTGCCCGAGATGCAGATTGCCGATATCGTAGGCGAACAACGGGTGCTGGGTTGTGCGGTTGCGTGGGGAGCCACGATGCAGGCACCGGGCATTTGCGAACTCACCAGTGCACCCGATGCGCTATCCTTTTCGTTGGGCAGCATTTCACAACAGCGCAACAGCCATTTTGCCGAGGTAAAAAGGCTGCTCGAGCTGATGGGCAAGGTCGATGTGGAGGAGAACTTCATCGGCACACGATGGAGCAAATTGCTTATCAACGCTTCGTTCTCGGGTATGAGTGCAGTGTTGGGTTGCACCTTTGGCGAAGCAGCGGCACCACGCGATTCACGTCGTATCGTGCAGGCGTTGATCAAGGAGTGTATCGATGTATGCAAGGCTGGCGGAATACGCATCGAGCCTGTGCAGGGCAAGGATATTGTGAAATTGCTCGACTACTCAAATCCGCTGAAGAGGGCATTTTCGTCGTTTATTATCCCTATCGCTATACGCAAACACGCCAAGTTAAAGGCAAGTATGTTGCAGGATATAGAGAAGGGTAAGCCCACCGAGGTAGATGCCATTAACGGCTCAGTGTCGGCATACGGCAGAAAGGTCGGCTGTCCGACGCCGATGAACGACTGCGTGGTCGATATAATTCATCGCATCGAGCGTGGCGAGTTGAAGCCGAGCCGCGACAATTTGAAATATTTCGGTTAGCAGAGCGTTGTGCAGAGCCAGAGCGACGCGGTTCGCTGACCAATGGGCGCATCGGTAAAAGCTAAATAAGAGTATGGCAAAAAGAGAATATCGATTGAACGAGCGTTCGGGACTGATTTTGGAGGGCGGAGGTATGCGCGGAGTATTTACGTGCGGAGTACTCGACTGCCTGATGGATCGAGGCATTCGCTTTCCATACACCGTAGGTGTAAGCGCAGGTGCGTGCAACGGACTCTCCTATATGTCCGAGCAACGAGGACGCGCCAAATACAGCAATATCGATCTGCTCGAAAAGTATCACTACATCGGATTCAAGCACCTCATCTTCAAGGGGAACATTATGGATTTCGACCTTCTGTTCGACGATTTCCCCAACAAGATTATTCCGTACGACTATGCCCATTATGCCGAGCGGAAGGAGCGTTTCGAGATGGTAACAACAAGTTGTGTAACGGGTCAAGCCTGCTACTTCGAGGAGAAAAACGACCCAAATCGTATCATCGACATCGTCAAAGCATCGAGCAGTTTGCCATTCGTATCGCCCATAAGCTGTGTTGATGGTGAGCCAATGCTGGACGGAGGTATCGCCGATTCGATACCTCTACTACGCGCTCGCGAGCTGGGATTCGATAATAATTTGGTGGTGCTGACCCGCAACAAAGGGTATCGCAAAAGCGAAAAGCCACTTCGTCTGCCGCAATTTATCTACAAGAAATATCCGCAACTCCGCGAGGCTTTATGTCGCCGTAACGCGCTCTACAACGAGCAGATAGCACTCGTCGAGAGGCTCGAAGATGAGGGTAGCCTGACCGTAGTGCGCCCCGAACATCCCGTCGAGGTGGACCGTATCGAACGCGACACGCAGAAACTCCTTGCTCTCTACAACGAGGGCTACGAACTTGCCAAGGCGTTGGAGATAAAATAAACTTGCATCTTTCGTGCAATAAAAATAGATTTTTACTAATTTTGCACTGAAGAAGGTGTAAAACAATAACCAATATACAGTATGAAAAGGTCGTTTGTAGGTGCAATTATTGCCATTTTGCTCGTTGCCGTAACAAGTGAGGCGACATCACAGAGTTTGCTCCGAAACATAGGTGCACGCATAGGCCGTGCCGTCGCCAATGAGGTCGTAAACGAAGTGAAGAGAAAGAAGTCGTCGAAAAAGCGTGAGCAGCAACATCAACAACAACCTCCTCAGCAACAAGCCCGACAGCAAGTTCAACAGCAAACTCAACAACGACCACAACAACCTAAGCAGCAGGCCGTTGTAGTAGTAGACAAGGGTCAGAATATTGTACGTCAATCGGGGTTGGACTATATCGACGAATATGGCATCAACCACGGTGGCGGCATCCTTATAGACAGCGTACTGTGGGCACCGGTAAACTGCGGATACCACGCCACCAACTACCCGTACGGCAAGCTCTATCAGTGGGGTAGAAAGCATGGTCAGGGCTATGCAGCACCTTTTGTCAGCGAGAAGGCCAACGTAAAGCCCGATGCAAAGGGTGCCGAGATTGTTCCCGCCCCTGTAACACCGGCTACGGCAGTTAAGTATCCTAATCGCTTCTACGCGCGTTCGGATATGTCGTTGTTCAATTGGACCACGAACGATTTGGATTTGTGGAATCGCACTACCGACGACTGTAAAATATACAAGAATACAGCCTATGACCCTTGCCCAAAGGGGTGGCGACTGCCCGATCTCTTCGATTTCTACTGTTTGGCAAAGAACTACTCGAAATTGACCGAATACAACGGACAACCCGGAAGATGGCTATCCGGCAACACCCCGTATAGCACTGAGGTTCAGCGAATCTTCCTTCCGCTTGCCGGAGCCCGCGATAGGAATGGATCATCGCGTGCTCGCCATCTTTACGGACTATATTGGAGTGGTCGTCACGCTGGCGGCGAAGGCTTGGTATGGCACATGCAAGTCTCCGACAATGGTGTTGATGTAGACCCTCACGCCTATCCACACGAGGCATACTCGGTGCGTTGCGTGAAGGATGTTCCGGGTCAGAGAGCGCGATAAAAGCGAGTGCTATATTCCCGTTATCAGGCTTCGCGAGCCAATGTTCAGCATAGCGATCAGTTCCGACATCGACGCATTGTAACTCATTGCGATATATGGCGGTTGCCCAAAGTGCAGACGACACTCGCGGATGTAACCGTTGAATTGCTCGGGCATAACACTCGACATCTCCATCAACAAATGGGCATATCGAATTGATAATGGCACCTCCAAAGCTGTTGGAAATACCAACGGAGCCTGCTTTGTATTGGAGGAGATGTGGACATTCATAAATAGGGTTTTGCCGTCGTTTGTACCCGTATCGCGAAGGCGCGATGCAGCACTGCGCAACATATCGTAGTTGGCATCCGATGCCTCGCCATCTGTTATGTTGAAAACCAACGGAGGAAAGCTGTCGCTATTCTCCTCTCGAGCGCACCACTCTGCCACCAGATCGGTCACTCTGTTTATCATCCTATACATCGGTGTAGAGCCTTGTGCGCGAGGCTCCACCCACAGCGAAACATCCTCGCAGAATGGACGAACTCCGCAATTTAGCGTATTGTACGACAGCATATACGATATGCGGCGAACCTGATGCGTTGCCAGCATTGTAATAGGATAGAACGTCAGTTCATCGCCAAAGAGCGGATATACCCGATCATCGGAGTAGCCTACAAGCGCTATATCGTAGTAGTGACGATAGCCATTATCGCGGTGCGAACGCATTATAAGTTCATCTATCAGTCGTCCCGTAACCATCGATACCGCCTCTGCTTTGGTAATATTCCAACCTCTCAACTCCATTTGTCCATTCATCGAGCTCGACTGGTCTATTGCAATAACTATTGCTGCCCGATGACATCTTGTTATCTCTTGCGTATACATTTTCTATCTCCTTTCTGTGCGACCATCGCGGTATATTACTATCTCGCCATCTTCGCGCTTTATGCGTGTAACACCATTACAGAAGGGTTTTATGCCACTTCCACGACCACAGGTAATGACTACCCTGCCACCTTTGTCCACAAAGTGCCAAACATCGGCAATGCGCACCAAGCCCAACCCCTCGCTAAAGTCGAAAGCGATGTCGTAGTAGGGCGGTATCACAAACTTGCCACCGAGAGTATAGCCCCAATAGCCGTTGTGGTACTCGGATATCGGCTCTTCCGTAACGCTTTGCTCCTCACACACCTTCATCCCCAAAAACTCACGCAGACGAGGCAACGTCGGATGCGAAGAGCGCAGCATTTGTGCAATGCGATAGTGACGAGCATCGCCCACCTCGGCAAACAACTTCTCGATCTGTTCGAGTTCCTCATCTTTACCCTCGATAGCCAATGCGGGACGTATCAACAGATAGTCGCTGTTTGCCACCTTCCGTCCAAGCCTGCTATCTTTCGATATTGCTGCCAACGCGGTCACAATCAAAGCTATAGGATAGTCATCAATGCTTTTACAAAAGAGTGATTTATCGCGTTTTGGATGCTGATATTGTCTTGTACCCGTCTCGATGCAATCCTCAGCCGCGAACCCGGGGCGATACATCGCGTCAAAGTC
The DNA here is from genome assembly GCA_045576755.1 of Alistipes sp. Lineage (GTDB taxonomy): Bacteria > Bacteroidota > Bacteroidia > Bacteroidales > Rikenellaceae > Alistipes. The sequence goes on along the minus strand of JAZNHC010000057.1, from coordinate 4,529 downwards.
GATAAGATGCATACCTTCTCTGCCGATAATGATATTCTCGGGTTTCAGGTCGCCGTGCGCCCAATTCTCATTCAACAAGGAGATGGCAAACTCCTCGAACAGAAGGGCGATGCTTGCCATTTTGGTGCTATTGTCACACAGATCTTCAATTTTGTCTTGCAAAGTTTCACCGTCGTACCACCTGTGTAAAACGACATCAACCAATCCCGATTTGGTGTCGGTTACATTGACAAGCAGTTCATCGGGATAGTAATTCTCGCCATATATTGATTTCAGATTGTGGTGCTGGCGCATATAGGCGCGGAGAGCCGAATGAATACCATCGCACATCACCTCGAACACTATTGCCGAGTTTCCGACCCTACATTTCAATGTTCCGTCATCATTCCGCAATGGCACAATCGAACGTGACGTAAGTGTACGCGCCATCATGTCTATATGCTCCACCGAGAGCATATATTGCGAAACAGAATATATCATACGTTATGGGGTGTTTGTGGTATTTAGAGTAAAGGCAGGTCACTCCGAAGAACAACCTGCCTTAATCTCATTGTGAAGAGGACTACTCAGCCAACTGCTTGGCGACCTCATTCAAGGTCTTGTTTGTCTCGGCAAGGAAGTCTGTCCAATTGTACTTCATGTCGTTGATATTGAGCGAACGAACCTCTGCCAACTTATCCTCGATTGGCTTCAACGCGTCAACCTTGTCGGCATACTTGGCACGGAGAGTACGAACCTTCTCGTTGAACTCGACACCGTCGATCAAACGCTCGAAACGAGTCGATGAACGAGCACCCGGATATACGATAAATGTGTCGCCCGAAGCCCAACGACGGAAACGCGAATCGTACTCAGGGCGTGCTGGCCACGAGTTGTAAGCCCAACGCAACATACCATCGTAGTCGTGTGCGATACCATAGACGCAGAGCAACTCCGACTCGAATGGCTGCGAGTTGGTGAAGCAGTTAGGGAAGAGGGTGCTGCAGCATACATAGAATGTCGAAACATCGCCATTAGCACGGCGTGCCGCAATCTCCTCAGGCAACATCAACGAGTGACGCTGACCTACGCACACATCGCGCATATTGGTATAACGCTTGTATGAATCGTGGTTGTCGGCCATTGCGAAGCCCAAACCCGGAGCGTATTTCTCGATAAGGCGAGCCGCCTCATCCATATCTTCCGGAGCGCGCTCGTCGATAGCGATATTGGTGATCTCGAACCAACCCTTCTCGCGAAGGTGAGCAGCGAAATCGACGAGGAATGGGCCCCAAGCCTCCTCGAACTCAGGAGTTCCTGGAACGGCCTTAATCTGACGAAGGCGGTTATCCTTCGATGTAGAGCGCATATCCTGATAATCGACGATGGTACGCCAAGGCAACATCGAGTAGCAGTTGATCTGCTTGTTGATACCCAACTCCATCATAAACTCAACCCACTTGTCGAAAATAGTGTAGTCGTACTTCCACTCGTTGTCGTAGCGATACCAATAAATCATCGCCTCGTAATCGTCGAAGCACTGGTATCCCCAAGGGTCACGGTTGAGGGTTGCTGTGATAACCTTCTGACCTGCATCAGCCAACATCTTCATCAATGGGCGCATAATCTCGAAGTGCTCATCGCTCCATACGGTAACACCTGCCTCACGAGCCACAGCCGATGGGTGCTGCCAGAAGTCGAGGTGATAAGACCACTCGCTTGGCTGTGCAAGCACCTGATTTACAACCTCCAACTCCAATGGAAGGGTCTCCGAACCCAAGCCATTGTGCGAAACCTTAACCTTGGCTGTGTAGAGACCAGGTTTTGCATCCTGCGGTACAGCTACAGTGATCCAGATTGGACGTGCGGTGTTAGCCTCGACATCCATCGAAGCGATATTGTCGAGCATATCGCCCTGAAGGATTGCTGTATGACCGTTCGGACGAGCACAACGGCACGAAGGATCTACCTTATCGGCAATTGTGTAACGCACGAAGCGAGCCTCGGCAATCGACGAAGGGAGCTTTGCATCAGCCGACTTGAAGTCGGAGATCTCGCACTCTACGCCATTCAAATCCTTGTTGGTCCAGAGTACCACCTGTGCCGATACCTTCTCGCCACGCCAAGCAGTTGCTGTATAGCTGTCGGTGGTGTTCTGAGGCACCTCGCTGCGCGAGTATGCCAAATCGGGAGTTCCCCAAGCGGCATTCAAGCCACCCTTAACACCATTCCATGCAGCCTTTGCCTCCTCGGTAAGAGGGGTTGGATCAGCAGCCTCCTTAAAAGTCTCGACAGAAGGTGCATTTTTGCAACCTACCATCACCGCCGCCACGAGTGCAACAATCATCAAAAAATTCTTTTTCATCTCTGTTTTTATTTTGGTTTAGTTGTTTGTAACCACAAAAGTACGAAACATTTATCAATTAAACAAAAATATTGAAAATAGTCATTTTTTATACACGCCACGTCCCAAAGCCCCACCTCATAGTAAAATGAGAAAATATTCCATATTTTTTTGCATTTCGGAATATATTTCATATATTTGTTCCCTAAAAGATGTTTTTTAGCACAAAAGGCACATTCAAATAAACAACTAAAACCTTTCAAAGATGAAACTTTTTACTAAAATTTCGATGGCAGTTGCAGCGTTGTTCACCGTTGCGTGTACAACCGACGCGACTGAGGACCTCGGCGTTCAATTGGGCGGCGACGGTCAAACAACTATCACCCTCTCGTTGGAGGAAACAAAGACTCAGCTCGGCGAGAAGGCAGGTGAGGTCTATCCGCTCGTGTGGAGCGATGGCGACAAGATTTCGGTGAACGGAGTCGAGTCGAACGCAGCAATCATCGACGATGAGAACAAGGCAAGTGCCAAGTTTATGTTCGGTGCCGAGCTTAGCACACCGTACAGCATCGCTTATCCTGCAGCCCCTGCAGGTCAGGTGCTCTTTGCCGACAAGCAGGTTCACACTTCGAACACCACTTTCGGAGGAGGCGTGGCAACAATGTATGCTTACAGCGAAAACGGCTTCGGTCTTCACTTGAACCACCTTACCGGCATCTTGAAGATTGGCGTTGTCGGTTCGGCAAAACTCACTATGGCGCAGATTTCGAATGTAAACCGCGCCCCAATCGCAGGTGCATTTGACCTCAACTTCGCAACAGGAGAATTGAAGGCATCCGCATCGTCGAAGGAGCTTATCGAGTACTCGTTTGGCGAGAGCATTCAGCTTTCGGAGGAGCCAACTTACATCCACGTAGCCGTTCCTGCAGGCGTTTATGACGAGTTGTACGTTACTTTGTACGACGTTGATGGCGGTGTGATGTACGCTACTGTTAAGGCGGGTGACGAGAAACCTTTGTCGGTTGGTAAAGTACGTGAGTTCTCAAGCAATATCAACTACGCGGCTACCGACCAAGTATTTGTTGTGAAGGACGTGGCAACCTTGAAGGCATTTGCCGAGGCTGCTCCAACACTCGACAAGGATGTTATCTTCGTAGCTGACGTGGATATGTCGGGTGAGGCTTGGACCCCAATCGAGGGTTATACAAAGACTGTTCGCGGTAACGGTTATGCAATTAAGGGTATGACCGCTCCATTGTTCGGCAAGACCTTCTGCTCGATTAAGGGCTTGCACTTGGAGGATGTAGCTATCGTAACAAACGATGCTCCAATTATGGGTGCTTTGGCTTGTGAAGTAACAGCAACCGACACCGTAACCCCCGTAATTGAGCACTGCTCGGTAAGCGGTAGTTTCACTGTTGAGAACAAGAATTACGCTACCCCTACAAAGGACACCAAAACCGACCTTATTTACGGAAGTTTGGTTGGCCGCAGCTATGGTGTTTCGTTGATTGACTGCGTAAACTACGCATCTTTTACCATCAAGCAGTCAATTTCGACAAGTTGCGAGCTTTCGGCACTCTCTTTACCTGGTGGTGTTGTCGGTGCGATTTACGCATTCAAGGGCACTTCTGCTACCGTTTATGCTAACCTTGACGGCTGTATCAACCGTGGTCCAATTCTCGTTCACGACACATCGCGCGAAAAGGGCGCAGGTATGACAGCCTACTGGATGGGTGGTGTTGTAGGTTTTGTTTCTAACACAAATGTTGTCGGAGGATATATCGCCAACTGCAAGAACGATGCCCCTATGACATTTACAGAGATCAACAACTTCGCAGGTCAATATTGCCAGATCGGTGGTATTGTCGGTGTGGTAGAGTATTTGGCAAGCAATCTGTACGAGATTACGGATTGTGAGAACACCGTGAATGGCGACATCTTGGTTACTGGTAGCGGTAACAATATGTATATCGGCGGTATCGCTGGTTACAACTACAACTGCGCTCACAAGAATATCGTAAATCGCGGTGATGTTACTATCAATGCAGAGTACACAAGCTTGCTCTTTGTTGCTGGCTGTCTTTCGTCGCCGGGCTTGAATGACACCGATGGAAAACATCACTTCACAGCCGAGAATGTAACAAACTACGGAAATGTAACCATCAACGGATACGGTGCGACAGTATATCTCGGAGGTGTAATA
>JAZNHC010000056.1:0-8862 GCA_045576755.1 Alistipes sp. | reverse complement strand
CTCCATAAAGTCGGATGTGGCACCCTTCTTAATCTTGTTGCTCTTCACCGCACCTGCAATGTGGATAGCACCACCAAAGAGGAGCAACTTCTCCGTCAATGTGGTCTTACCTGCATCGGGGTGGGCGATCACAGCAAATGTTCTTCTTCTGGCAATCTCTTCGTTAAGTGTCATATTCTCTTCTGGCTATTAGCCGTTAGCCATTGTGGCTATTGGTTCTATTTTGCGGGTGCAAAAATAAGAATTATTTTTCGATGCACCAAAAGAGTAATACCAGAGTAATAACCGGCTCCTCAATTTTGGAAAAATAGTATAAATGCTTTACCTTCGCGTATAACAATAGACAAAATAAAAAAATAGCTATTACGTGAAGAGTAAATTATGAAAAGAGTTGTATTAGTTGTTCTATTTCTGTTAGGTATAGTTACCTATGCCGATGCTGCATCTGTGAGTATTGAATCACCGAGATTGGAACATGGTGTTACAAAAGGCTCACAACAAGGTATGAGATTTCACTTTAAGTTGAATATCTTTGGCTATAAGGGTAGGCAAATGAGGGCGGTAGTCTATCTCTATAGTCAGAAGGGTGTAGGTGTTAAAGATAGGAATGGACGGTACTGCTCAAGTGACGGTCAGGTCTGCTTTGCTTGTAACTTTACGCCTACTTATGATAACAGCGTATACGATGATTTTACTATATTTATGCCGATAGACGAGTTGCATTTGGCGGATGGCAAGCACGAGTATTTCTGTCGTCTATACATCTTTGAGATTGGTAAGAGCTGGGTCGCAAATAGCGACTATATCTCGTTCATCGGAACAGGTGCATCGCAAAAGCAATCTAACCGAGAAAAGTATGACCATCTCCTTCCGTTTGCAGGAACACTGCCAACAGAGCTTCGAAAGGTCTATTATCGTAACAACTCCGGTGGTTTAGCCTCTCTTAGTATTCAATTTTCCAAGAATTTTGATGGTGTTCAAGAGTTTCAAACGAGCGTATATTACACCCCTAATTGTCAGATGAACAAAGGTACCATAATATACTATATCAGAAAGTATTTTGACTCTTCCGATAATGGCTGGGTATTCAGTGAACATCAGCAGTGGATAAGCTCTCGTCAAGGCAAAAACTCAACCCTATTTATAGCTAATGATTGGACATATATAAAGGTTGATAATCTCCTGTTTGATATACCTATTTCGAAGGCGAAATATGATGAATTAGTGCCGAAAGCTACTGCTGGTGGCGGTGGATACAATGGTGGAGGATACAACTCTCCAAGTGGCAATAGTTATCAAAGCGGCCCAAGCCATATAGACAAGCCTTGTGGCTATTGTGGCGGTGGCGGCGGCTGTAGCTCCTGCAGAGGTACGGGCTATAAGTACAATCCTTATTCCGGCTACCATGACAGATGCCCATCTTGCAATGGCTCCGGCAGATGTTTCAACTGCCGCGGTACAGGTAAGCAGGCTACATACTAAATAGTTTGCTCTTGTTATGCAAATTCTTGCAAGGTAAGGGTGTCCAAACCGCGCTGGTTGGACACCCTCTTTTTCTAATGAAGAATAGCCTAACTATTTCTGCGGAGGGTAGTCGATGGTGTAGTGCAAACCAACCGACTCCTTGCACTCGCGTGCGTGCTTTATGGTGAGGTATGCCACGGCAATCATATTGCGCAACTCGCATAATTCGCGACACGGCTTGGTACGGTTGTACAGCTCCTCTGTCTCCTGCCAAATTACCGCTAAACGCTTCAGTGCGCGATCAAGACGCAAGTTTGAACGTACAATACCTACATAATTCGACATAATAGAGCGTAACTCCTTGCGGTCCTGCATCACGAGTACCATCTCCTCTGCTTCGGCAGTGCCTTCGAAATCCCAATCGGGAATACCCTCCTGGAAATCGACTTTGTCCAACTTTGCCAGGGCATGGTTTGCAGCGATATCGGAGTATACAAATGCCTCGGTCAGCGAGTTCGATGCCAAGCGGTTTGCACCGTGCAGACCCGTGCAGCTGCTCTCGCCCAAGACGTATAGACGGCGAATAGAACTCTCACCATTATAATCGACCTTCACGCCACCGCAGCAATAGTGCGCAGCAGGGCATACAGGAATCATATCTTTTGTGATGTCGATGCCGATGGAGAGACACTTTTCGTAGATGTTAGGGAAGTGGTGCTTGGTCTCTTCGGCAGGCATATGTGTAACGTCGAGATAGACAAACTCCTCGCCGCGAATCTTCAACTCGTGGTCAATAGATCGAGCCACAACATCGCGCGGAGCAAGCGAACGCATCGGGTGGTACTTGTGCATAAACTCCTTGCCATTTTGGAGTTTCAGCACTGCGCCATAACCTCGCATTGCCTCGGTAATGAGGAACGAAGGACGCTCGCCCGGGTGGTAGAGTGCAGTGGGGTGGAACTGTATATACTGCATATTTTCGGTTACCGCCTTTGCTCGGTGGCACATAGCTATACCGTCACCCGTAGCAACGTTCGGATTTGTTGTTGTGTGGTAGATATTTCCGCAACCGCCTGCTGCTACAATGGTGAACTTGGCGAGTGCGGTAAAGATCTCGTTTGTCTCGGTGTTGAGTATGTAGGCTCCGAAGCAAGCCAGGCCGCGAGTGTGGCGTGTTACTATTTCGCCAAGGTGGTGCTGCGTGAGCAGGTCTACGGCGAAGTGATTTTCCAGGATTGTGATGTTGGGGTGGTTGCGCACCTGCTCGATAAGGGCGCGTTCTATCTCCGCTCCCGTGAGATCCTGATAGTGGAGAATTCGATGTTCGGAGTGTCCTCCTTCGCGATGAAGGTCAAATCCGCCATCCTCGCGACGGTCAAAACGGGTACCCCAGCGAATCAGATCCTCGGCAGAGCGTGGGGCATTCTTTACAACGAGTTCCACAGCCTTCTTGTCGCACTTGCCTGCACCGCATACCAACGTATCTTCGATGTGTTTTTCGAAGGTGTCGGGGGCGTAGGTCACCGAGCATATTCCACCCTGTGCATAGTTGGTATTACATTCGTTGAGCTTACCTTTGGTAACGAGAGTTACCGTTGCAGTGTCGGCAACTTTGAGCGCAAAACTCAATCCGGCAGATCCGGAGCCGATAACCAGAAAATCACTTTTCATTTTGTGTGATAATAAATAGTTGATGCAAATATAGTAAAAAGAGAGAGAAGAAGGACGAGTGATGGGCGTTTTTTTGCAAAATTTCAGTTAAATATCTATATTTGTAAAAATTAAGCTACTCAAATTGTATGAATCGAAAAACACTCTTTTCAGTTTATGTGGTGATGTTGCTTACGGCGGGCATTGCATCGGCACAGCGCATTGAGCGCACAATCAACGAAGCGTGGCGTTTTACGCGTGATGGCAAGGTTGCCGAGATTGTCAATATTCCCCATTCATGGAATACGGAAGATTGCTTGGACGACACGCCGGGCTATTTCCGAGGAGTTGGTTGTTATGAAAAGAACCTGCGAATAAACGAAGAGGTTGCGTCGCGCTCCTTCTATCTCCATTTCGAGGGTGCAAACCAAATCACCGAGCTGTGGGTAAACGACAACTATGTCGGCAAGCATATCGGAGGCTATTCGGCATTCTGTTTCGATATTACAAAGTCGCTCCGTCAGGGCGATAATAAACTGAAAATCAAGGTCGATAACAGCCATAATTTAGACGTTCCGCCACTCTCGGCAGATTTCACGTTTTTTGGTGGTATCTATCGCGATATAAATCTGATAGTAACACCTAAAACACACATTTCGACTACCCACTACGCTTCGTCGGGTGTATATATATCTACGCCGCAGGTATCGGCAGAGTCGGCAAAGGTGTTACTGCGAACTATGCTTACAAACAATGCCGAGCGAAAGGCGGTGGTATACGTATGCCACAAGATTGTAGCCCCTGACGGTAAGATTGTCGGCGAGACTAAATCGAAAGTTTCGCTCGCTTCGGGCGAAGAGAATGTGGAGCATCGTGCGGAGTGCGAGTTGGTGGCTCCGCAGTTGTGGAGCCCTGACGAGCCAAACCTATACAAGGTCTACACCTCGCTTTGTGACAAAAGTGGCAACGAACTCGATAAGGTGCTGAATGTAATGGGTGTACGCTCGTTCAATATAGATCCAAAGAGCGGTTTCTATATCAATGGCAAACGCTATAAGCTGCTTGGTACCAACCGCCATCAGGATTATGCCGGTGTGTCGAATGCACTCTCCGATGCGCAACATATTGCCGATATCCGCGACATTAAGGCTCTGGGTAGCAACTTCTTGCGTATCTCGCACTATCCGCAGGATAGGCTTATTCCGCGCCTATGCGACAGGTTCGGTATTGTTACCTCAATCGAGATACCTATTGTTGATAGGGTTACAGCGAGTGATGGTTTCCGCCAAAACTCGCTCGAGATGATCCGCGAGATGGTATATCAGGATTTCAACTCGCCATCGGTGATGATATGGGCATATATGAATGAGGTTCTGCTTCGCCCACCTGTGAAGAAGGGTGATGAGGAGGGACTCAAGGAGTATTATGCCGAGGTCTGCAGTCAAGCGGTGGCTATCGAGAAGCTGTTGGACGAGATAGACCCTTCGCGCCTTACGATGTTACCATGTCACCGCACATGGCGAGTGTATGAGGCGGCAGGGATGTTGAATCTGCCCGATATTATCGGTTGGAATCTCTATCTCGGCTGGTATTCGGGCGCGATAGATCGTTTGGAGTTCACAATGAATAAGCTCTATAACCTTCATCCCGACAAGGGCTTTATCGTTTCTGAGTATGGTGCAGATATGGACCTCCGTTTGCATACGATGCAGCCCCTGCAGCGCGACTACACCTGCGAGTATGGCATAAAATTCCATAGCCACTATTTGGGTGATATACTCCGCAACGACTACGTTATAGGTGCCAATATGTGGAACTATGCCGACTTTCATAGCGAGCGTCGCCTCGATGGTGTTCCGCGCATCAACAACAAGGGTTTAGTTGATATCTCTCGCGAGAAGAAGGATGTATATTATCTCCACGCGGCGGCATACCACCAGACTCCATATCTGAAAATTGGTGGCGAGTCGTGGAGGAATCGTGGTGGAGCTACCGAGGGCGGTATCTGCCGTCAGTATGTACACCTGTTCAGCAACGCCAAAAGTGTAGAGTTGCGTCACAACGGTAAGTCACTTGGCGAGAAGGAGGTGGTGAATTTCGTGGCCGAGTTCGAGGTGCCGTTTGTGGATGGGGCGAATTGCTTAGAGGCGGTAGCCAAAAGAGATGGGGTGGAATTGCGCGACAAGGTGCAACTGCCGTTCAAGGGCTATCCGCGCGAGATTAGAGCCGATTTCGAGGAGTTGAATGTGTTGCTCGGTACGATGCGTTATTTCGATGATCGCAAGGATAATATCGCCTGGATTCCGGAGCAGGAGTATCGTGCCGGCAGTTGGGGCTATGTGGGTGGCGAGGTGAACTACACCACCAGTTCAAGTGGCAGAACTAAGTATCCGACAACAATCGATATCGACTTTATCAATAGCGAGAATGATCCGATTTGGCAGACACAGCGCAAAAATATGGAGGCATTCAAGGCGGATGTGCCAGATGGAAAATATTGTGTGATGCTCTACTTTGCCGAGTGGAAGTCGGACAAGAAGAAGGAGGTGCTTGCCAATATGCTTGGTAGTGGCGGTGGCTATTCCGAGGGTGTTGCCAACCGCATCTTCGATGTCGCTATCAATGGCGTTACGGTACTCGACGACTACGATATCACGGCCGAAACGGGTGCAGAGTATGGTATAACCAAGAAATTTACGGTCGATGTGGATGGTGGCAAGGGATTAACCATCGGCTTCACTCCTATAAAGGGCGAGCCGACACTCTGTGCAGTGCGTATCTACAAGGTGTTCTAAGTGGGGGCAATACTCGATTTGTTACACCAAATGCGTGATTTATAGCGAAAAAATAGTATATTTGTAAAAAGTTCTAACCATTATGAAGAAGATCTCAATTTTTCTATGCGCCGTCTTTGTGTTGGCGAGCGTATCGGCTCGACCTCTGTTTGAGTACGATTTTACCAAGTTCGGCATTAGTGATTTCGCGGAGATGAATAGGTCTGTCGCTCCGTTTGAGCTGCAGGCAGCTTCGGAGTCGGCATCTATGTCGTCCACCTCTCAGTACTATCAGGCGCGTACGTGGAAGATAGGCGACATCTACGATGTGAACGGCGTGAAGGGTGTTGTATTTATACTTTCGGCGGATAGACAGCACGGCACTCTGCTCAGCTTTACTCAGACGTATGATGATTGGGACGATGCAGAGGCGTGGTGTGCCTCGTTAGGAGAGGGCTGGACTCTTCCGTCAAGGGATGAATTAAAGTACCTTAATTTGGCATTTAACAAAATAAGTGAAGTCCTTGAACGAGAAGGTTATGAATGGCTTCAACGGGGCGAATATTGGACAAGAGAGTGTTATGATGGTTATACTGCGGGTGCCACTTATGTTAGTGACCGGAGTATAAATCACCATACCTATAATAAGTATAATACTCAGTGCAGAGTACGCGCAGTGAGAAAATTCTAACAATCTGATATTTGCATAAAATGAAGAGAGGGTGTCCGCACCCTCTCTTCTCTTGTCGTTTACGTCAGTATGTAATCTTTATATATCCGCTTATCGGAATAGCTACGCGTTGCAGACCGCTTACAAGCTCTGCGCCTGCAACGATGTTGCCGAATGTATCGTAATATTCGACCTTGCGAGGGGTTCTCTGCAGCTCCACTGTAGGCTTTTCGGTACCCGTAGCGTTGATGATATAGATGTCGCGATCAGCTACACCGGCCTCGACAACTACGCCCTCTTGATATGCCGTAATTATGCGTTCACCCTCGCTCTCTGCCTCCAAAATAGGGTAGCAGTGTTGAGGGAAATATGGGCGAAAGTTGCTGTGAAGTAGGGTGTTGCGATGAGCTTGCGAGAAAGCTATCCAATGGCGTATCATCTCGAGATGATCCTGTGGAATTTCGCGCAACATCACCGAGTACTGTACAACACCATAAAGTGCCGAAAGAATATGGCGTGCCGCAACCTCCACCTTCTCGGTAGGGTGCCACTCGAGCATATCAGCGTGGACGGCTGTTGTGCCGCTTGTCAGACGAAGGCTCGCTATGCGGGCGCGATTGGTTATCATATCTCCCGGACAGTCGGTCGCGCGGAACATATTTCCGTACTGACGGATTGCAGGTCCGATATATCTCTGACGGAACTCGATAAGTACGTTGGGTTTAATAGCTTGTAGACGCTCGACTACGCTCTTCATCAACACATTTACCGCCTCGGGAACGCTCTTTATATCGCGACCCTCATACCTCTCGGCTATGGCAGGGTCCTCACCGTAAAAGCGGAAGGCGTCGATGAAATCCAACTTGAAGCCATCCAAATTCCAATCGCGCAGAGCCTTCTCGTATGTCGAGCAGATAAACTCGCGCACCTCAGGAAATCGGGGATCTAATACGCCTGCCATTCTGTCGGCTCTGTTGTCGAATGTGAGGAACTTGCCTTCGAAACGCTTAAAATTCTTGCTGTGGATGCCTACAAACGGCACCGAGTACCACAACATATACTTCATTCCCATTTCCTGCACACGTTTGACGTGTGCTGCCATATCTTCGATGCGCGTTGGAGCAACCTCCCAATCACCGCAGTAGGCGTAACCTCGGTTGTTGTCAGCTGTCTGCCAACCGTCATCTACGATAATGGTCTTCATGCCAAGCTTGACAGCTTCGCGGCACTCCGCCTCAATTGCTTTGTCTGTAATCTGCTGGTGGAATTGATACCACGACGAGTAGAGAGGGTCGAAAGCGGCATCGGGTATGCGGCAAACCTTAAAATTGTTCTGCGACTCAATCCACTGCACACCTTCGCGTACGGCATCTGCCCAGAAGATATCGCGCCTGTCGAGCAGGATGCTTACCTTGTAGTGAGATATAGGTGCTTCGGGCTCTACAAAAAAGTGAAATACTCCACGCAGTACTGCTCCCTCTTCGCGAAAACCCATTCGAGCCTCCACGTTGCGAATAGCCTCCGAGGTGGCAATGGTCAGGCGGTTGCGGTTGTTTGTGTTTAGGAAGGAGTATAGCGGTAGATATCTTGCTAACGAGGAGTTGTATCTACCTCGCCAATCGGGTTGCAACCACGCCTTATCGCTATTTCCTGCCTCCCACAAATGATGGGCATCCAACTGCGGCGTGCGAAACTCCACCATCATTCGAGGAGGTATGCACGGCTGCAAAGCGTTTAGCTCGATGGTTATAACTTCGCGTTCACCCTCACGCACAAGCGACGTCTTTATATCCCAGATCTCGTTTGCACTCGAGATGACCACATCGCCTACCGTATGGCTCTTTACGGTTGTACTGAATGCCATTGCATTTGCTGACAGCACGATTGCTGCAACAATCAGAACTATTCGTCTCATCATTTGTTTAGTTTGCTGCTTATCGTTCTACCTCCTTATAGAGTTTGTCTCCGCGACGTACGGGTTCGACAGTCTTTATCGAGCAGACATCGCCCTGCTTAACACCCTCGACAACCCTCTCGGCAAGGACAATACCCTCCGCCTTCTGCTCCACAACACCTGTCTTTTCGCCCATAATGAGGATGTCGTCGCCCGAAGACAAGGTCGATGCCTCGACGGTAATCTCTGCAACGCCTATATTTTTGAAGTAGTTGGTCACCTTGCCGACATACTCCTTGCGATGTGTTGCCGACGAACCGTATGCCTGACTGTGCTCAACCACGCGCTTGTGGGCATAGTAGCCACCCCAGAAACCGCGATTAAAGATGCGCAACAACCCCTCTTTCAAC
>JAZNHC010000055.1:0-4548 GCA_045576755.1 Alistipes sp. | reverse complement strand
TCATCTCCAATCGAAGTAACACTATCAGGAATTGTAACACTCGTCAGCGATTCGCAATATTGGAATGCATACTCTCCAATCTGTGTGACATCGCCATCAAATTTAATAACCCAACACTCTTTTTCAGCATTGTAGGTATTCGATACGATATTAGATCCAAAAACATTGATGTTCGTAGGAACGGTTGGCTCTGTGGTGCTGCCGTTGGTATAGTAAATCACTCTATTTTTATTCTCTGTAGGTGGCTCAATTACCAACTCATCATCCTCAGCAGGGAGAGTGCCAAGCTCGAACGATGCTCCGCCCTTGAATTGGAACGCCTTGAACTCGCGAACAACGCCAGCCTTAACATCGGTTGCACTCCACTGCAAATTCATCGACAAGCCATTCTTCTCGGTAATTACAACCTTGCAAACACCGAGATTGTCTGCAGGAACGGTAATGAAGAAATCCTTTGCCTCGTCAGCCGAGAGAGCCTCATTTGCGGTGTAGGTAACTTTGTTTGTTGTCTTGCCCTCGATAGCCGAGATTGCTCCGCTTTGGCAATCTACATCAAATTCTCCTGCAAGAGCAACGCCCTCTGGTGCAGTAACCTCAATAGTTGAGATAGTATGATTGCCCGTAATAGACAAGCGCATAACACCTGCAAGGTGCTGTAATACAATCTGATCGCTGCCGTCGAAATAGCCGCACATAGGGGCATTTCCTACATCGAAAGTGTTGGCAACATAGCTCTGCTCGCTCTTGAATACTACGGTTGGCTTGCCCTCTGCACACGCCGAGCCCTCAGTGTATGGGTAGGTGATGTAGTAAGGAGTTTCAAGCACGACATTTGCAAAGTAGAATGTCGCAGAGGTCTTGTTGTCGTTGATTGTTGTGGTGGTCGAAACCGCGCCATTTACAACAATAGCATCGTTGTCGCTCCAGTAGGTAGGATAGGTGTCGCCCTCCTTGTCGCCCAAGTAGGTACGGGTAGAAGGCAATCCAACTGTGAGTTGCGACTGATAGCCCGCAATCTCCACTCTCTCTGTTGTATCTTGCGAACACGATGTCGGCACGCAAAATAGGGCTACGATAGCCGCGATGTGAATAAATAGTGAAAACTTTTTCATAATAATGTAGATTTATTTTGGTTAGTTTACTCTCTGGTTTACAACGCTTCTGCCCTTCGCTTTTTCGATTGATTGGCGCAAAGTAACTTTTTTACTCTACAAATTTATGACATTATTTTATAAACTGCAAAAAAAAACATTAATTTTTTCTCGTTGCAATCTCCTCTTTTTTATTATCTTTGCGCAAAAATAGAAAAGTAGTATGAGAATAGTTGCTCCTTCGATACTCTCTGCCGACTTCGGTAACCTCGAGCGCGATATCAAAATGGTTGATCGCTCGGCGGCCGAGTGGGTGCATATTGATGTTATGGATGGTGTTTTTGTGCCAAATATTTCGTTCGGCTTTCCCGTAATGAAGCCTGTTCGCAAGGCGACAACAAAGGTACTCGATGTGCATTTGATGATCGTCGAGCCGGAGAAGTATGTGAAGCGTTTTGTAGAGGCCGGAGCCGACTATGTGACATTCCACCACGAAGCGTGTGCCAACCCTCGTGCAACCATTTCCGAAATAAAATCTGCGGGAGCAAAGGCGGGTGTAAGCATTAAGCCTGCAACCCCTGCCGAGGCTATTTTCGACTACCTTGCAGAGTTGGATTTGGTGCTTGTGATGAGCGTGGAGCCAGGCTTTGGCGGTCAGTCGTTTATGCCTGACTCGCTCGACAAGGTGCGTGCGCTCCGCAAGGAGATAGAGGTGAAAGGGTATGACTGCCTGATAGAAATAGATGGCGGGATATCCGCGAAAAATGCTCGTGAAGTATTTGATGCAGGTGTGGATGTTGTGGTGGCAGGATCGTCGGTGTTCGGTGCCGAGAGCCCCGAGGAGGCAATAGTTAATATTTTGAATGCGTAAATGATTTCGATAGATAATCTTACAGTAAGTTTTGGTGGTTGGACGTTGTTCGACGGTATCTCGTTCCTCGTAAACCCGAAGGAGCGAATTGGACTCGTAGGTCGCAATGGCGCGGGAAAAACCACAATACTTAAACTTATTGCGGGCTTGCAGCAACCTACATCGGGTGCCGTAACCAAAAACGCCGACTGTACAATCGGCTACCTTCCGCAGCAGATGCAGGTGGCGGATACCACCACGCTTATAGCCGAAACGGCAAAGGCCTTCGAGGAGGTGTTGGCATTGGAGGCGGATATTGAACGATTGACAGCCGAGATAGCGGTGCGTACCGACTACGAAAGCGAGGAGTATGAAAAGCTACTGCATCGTCTGAACGATGCGAATGACCGCTACCATATTCTCGGTGGCGATACCCGCGATGCCGATATCGAAAAGACTCTGCTCGGCTTAGGTTTCCGTCGTGAGGAGTTCGACAAGCCCACTTGTCAATTCTCGGGTGGCTGGCGTATGCGTATCGAGTTGGCGAAATTGCTATTGCGTCGTCCGTCGATCTTTTTGCTCGACGAGCCGACAAACCACCTCGATATCGAATCTATTCAGTGGTTGGAGGAGTATCTGAAAAATTACAATGGTGCGGTGCTGCTTATCTCGCACGATAGGGCTTTCCTCGATAATGTTACTACACGTACCATAGAGTTGTCGCTGGGCAAAATATATGACTACAAAGTGCCTTATTCGCAATTTGTTACGCTTCGAGCCGAACGACGTGCCCAGCAACTTGCTGCATATCAAAATCAGCAACGACTGATCGAAAAGAGCGAAGAGTTTATCGAAAAATTCCGTTACAAGCCGACAAAATCCAATCAAGTACAGTCGCGTATTAAGCAGCTCGACAAATTGGAGCGTATCGAGGTGGAGGAGGAAGATTTGGCTACTCTGAATATCAAATTTCCACCGGCACCCCGTTCGGGTCAGATTGTGGCGGATATCAAGGGTGTGGGCAAGGCGTTTGGCGATCATCGTGTCTTTTCGGGCGCTGAGTTTACCATTCATAAGGGCGACAAAATAGCCCTCGTAGGCCGCAACGGAGAGGGAAAAACAACCTTTGCCCGTATGCTTATTGGCGAATTGGAGCAGTCGGAGGGCGAGATAAAGATCGGCGCAAATGTTAGTGTTGGATATTATGCTCAAAATCAAGACGACTTGATGAATGGCGAGTTTACCGTATATGACACACTCGACAGAGTGGCGGTAGGCGACATACGCACTCGTTTGCGCGATATACTTGGAGCATTTTTGTTCCGTGGCGAGGATGTGGATAAGAAGGTTAAGGTTCTGTCGGGTGGCGAGCGTTCGCGATTGGCTATGGCACGTATGATGCTCGAACCTCATAACTTGTTGGTGCTTGATGAGCCTACGAACCATATGGATATGCGCTCGAAAGATATACTTAAAACTGCATTGCAAAAATTCGACGGAACGGTGGTTGTTGTATCGCATGATCGTGAGTTTTTGGACGGTGTCGTGGATAAAGTGTATGAATTTCGTGATGGGGGAGTGCGCGAATACCTGGGCGGTATATACTACTTTCTTGAAAAACGCAAACTCGAGAATCTGCACGAAATCGAGCGTAAAACACCTGTGGAAGTAGCTACGAAGCAGGAAACTTCGCAAGGAAAATTATCCTACGAGCAGAAGAAAGAGCAGGAGAAGTTGCTCCGCAAGTTGCGTAAAAATGTCGAGCAGATCGAGGCTGCGTTGGCGGATGTCGAGAAACAGATTGCCGAGTATGAGGCTCGTTTTGCGAAAGCAGCAGAGTATAACGCTGACGAATATAAGGCGTATGATGAGTTGAAAGTGCGCTACGACCACTTGATGCACGAGTGGGAAAAAGCGTCGTATGAAGTGGAAATAACAGAACAACAATAATATGGAGAATATTGTCTTTGGAATTCGTCCGGTTGCCGAGGCTATCGAATCGGGCAAGCAGATTGAGAAAATTTACATTCGTAAGGGTGCAGAGGGGCAGTTGATGACAGACTTAAAGGATCTCTGCTATCGCCATCGTCGCCACTACCAGGAGGTGCCTGTCGAGAAGTTAAATCGAATGACTCGAGGCAATCATCAAGGCGTTGTGGCGGTAATTGCAGCGATTGATTATGTGGAGGTTGCCGATATTCTGGAGCGTGTTCCCGATGATGAAACACCGCTTGTTGTTGTTTTTGACAATGTTACCGATGTGCGAAACTTTGGCGGTATTGCTCGTTCTGCGGAGTGCGCAGGTGCTCACGGCATTATATCATCGCTAAAGAATTCGGCTCCGGTAAATGCAGAGTCTATTCGTTCGTCGGCGGGTGCGCTGACACGTATTCCGGTAGCGCGCGTAGGCTCAATTCGCAACACTTTGAAGTCGTTGCAGGCAGAGGGCTTTCAAATTGTTGCAGCTACCGAGCATAGTCGAAAGTTGATGTACGATGCAGATTTGACCAAGCCTACTGTTATTGTTATGGGCTCGGAAGAGAATGGCATTTCGAAGGAGGTTCTCAAGTTGTGCGACGAGCAATTGGCAATCCCTATGATTGGAGC
>JAZNHC010000054.1:0-37469 GCA_045576755.1 Alistipes sp. | reverse complement strand
ATATACTTGTACAGAATACCAAGGCTCACTATCGAACCTAATCCTGCACCAGGCATTCAAATCGCTAATATTCACCTCTCGAATATTGCATCCTTCGAATGCATTTGCGCCAATTTCTTCAACACTACCCAACATAGATATGGCAGTGAGGTGAGTACAACCCTCAAATGCTCTTTCGCCTATCGAAGTGACACCTTGTGGCAGTACAACGCCCACAAGTGCAGTACATCCGTTGAACATATAGCTCGGAACTCTCTTGATATCTGCATCAAAAATCAATCGGCCTATGCCATCTTGATATTGGTTATCCATCAAGTTTGCGCCCGACTCGCTTGCGACACCCGGATTAGGCAATGTGAGCGGATAACCATACTGAGTGGTGTAGATAATCTCGTTTGGCGCGCAAGAGGTAGGGAGTGAACCCAGGACGCCGGCTTCTGCAGACAATCCGACTGCTACGGCTAACAAAAGCAGAAAAAATCTCTTCATAATAGTTAGTTTAGTTATACCACCAACACCCAATGGCAAAAAATACAAAAAAAAAAGAAAGCGTGGTGCTGAAGACTTATTTTAGATAGATTAGCTCTGGTAAGGCTTTGAATGTAAAATAAGCAACAACCCACGCCTATACCCACAAGGGCAAGGCACAAGTTTTAGCCTACTCTCCATTCGTTAAATTTACCAGATTTATCTATCGAGAATAAACTTACACTTTCCGTGTTATATGTCTGCAATCCGGTGGACTGCAATACAAAGATATAAATTTATTTTTGAACAAGCAAAAAATCAGCATCAAATAGACAACAACGAATAGCAACCACCCACTGCCGGGTATTATTTTCGATACCCGAAAGGGATGGGGCAAAAAAATAAGATGGGGTTGCTCAACTCCAAAAGTTAAACACCCCCATCATATTTGGAAACGGTCGCGAAGGGCTCTACCCTACTATCGCTTTTTAATCTTCGGAGTTTTGAACTCCATAACTAACGGGCAGTGATCCGACGATGTTCGTACAAAATCGTCTCGGATTGTTCGCGCCTCCTTAATGCCCGAATAGAGCCGTTTTGTACAGTAGATAAAGTCGATACGCGCCTTGCCTCGAGTCGAAGATTGCAGCTCATCGGGATTCTTCTCGTACATTACATCGTGCGGATAGACCTCGCGCATACGGTTGTGGACATCGTAGTTGAAGGTGCGTGGCTTCTTGCGAAAGATATGATCGTAGAATGGCTTATCCACCGGTGAACGACTGTTAAAGTCACCCGTCATAATCCAATGTTCCTCGTCGGCATACTTCGGGTTGAGTATGGTTTGATCGAGGATGTAGTTGATCTCCTCGAGGCGGAATTCGTCACCACCACTACCCTTCGTGCGAGTAGGGTCACCCTTGCGATACTGCTGAGGCCAGAGGTGAATAATGACAATGTTGATACCCATAACCTTGGCGTGGAGAGCTCCGTGCGACACCTGAGGTCCGCCAATCTGCTGCACCACCTCTATCGGATAGCGAGAGGTCAGAGCCACAGGATAGTTATCCTGATAGGCTCCCAAAGCCACGTAGCTATGTCCCCAACGTGCTGCCAACTCGCCCCACTTATTAGGCAAATAGCGCACATCGTCACTCTTCGGAAGATTCTTTTTATTTTCATCCCAATGTGTCGCTGCCTCGCACACGGCAAAGATATCTATGTGCTGCGCATTCATCCAACTCACAAAACGGTCATAGTTGTTGAATTGATCGAACCACATACCGTCTGCAATATTAAAATCCATAAAGCGCAGTCGCTTGGGTGCAGGCTCTTGAGCCTGCAATGGCAGAGATACGACAAGCGCAACTATTACACACGCCAAAAATTTGATTTTACGCATCACAGTAACTACTTTAACGACAATGTTTTAGTTGATTTTGTATAGACAATCTTATCGCCCCAGCAAGGCCACAAGAGGTGTCTTTTATCGAAGTTCTCGATTGCATTGACACGCTTGAGCGCATCGTCCACCGTCCAACGCCACTTGAGCGCACTGTGTCCCATCTCCCAAACGTGCGAGAATACGGCATATTCCGGGTTTATCTTGTCGATAGCCCACTGTATCTTCAGACCAACAGCAAGGTGAAAAATGAAGAAATCGGGCTTCTGCGTCACCTCCAACTGCTCGTAGTTGTGGGCATCTCCCGTATGGAAGATAACCGTATGGTTGGTGTCGGCACCGCAATCGATCTCGTATGTCGTAACAAAGTTCTTGCCCCACTCCTGCTTGTTGTGGTCTACGCGCTTGCAGTTGATCACAATATTTCCGATCTGAATTTTATCCGCCACATCCACATACTCCCAATCGAGCAGTTTGCCCTGCCATACCACAGGTTTCTCCAACTTGAAACCTGCAATAATCTTCGACCCGCCAAGGGCTAATTGGTTGTAGACGTGAGCATTGGTGTGGTCGCCGTGCTTGTGTGTCACCAACACAAACTCCAAGTCCTTGGCAATCTCCTCGATATGTTTGTGGACGATATCGATACCGAAAGTATGGCTCGGAGTCTTTATCACATAGCCCATATTGTAGACATTCCACATAACGACAGTTCCGGGAGCTACCTTCGTGGTTTTAATCTCCTTGCGTATCTTGTTGAACGATTGGCGATAGTAATAGAGCGTGCCGTTAAGTTCCATATCGGCTATCGCTACCCAATCCCAATTGCTGTTATAGAACTTGTTCCACGACTCGTTCGAAAAGTTGTTAAACTCGCGCTGAATGACATTCATCGCCTCTATACGCGCAGTCATATCGGCATCGAAGCAGGTGGTCGATTTCAGCACCGTCTTAACCGCTGCCTTAAACTCCTTGGCGGTAGGTTTCTCATACGATTTGATGATTTGCGCATTGGCAGCAATTGCCACCAAAATTGCGCTCACAAAGGTTAAAATTACTCTCTTCATATCTTACTCATTTTTTATTATTCTGCTGTGTAGCGTACCGAGAAGTATGCAAGACCACTCGAAACATCCTTAGCAGTACCCTTATCATAACTTTTCGTCTCACCTGCAGCGGATGAATTCGGAATAAGTCGTATATAGACCTTCTCGTTACCAAGTATGGCATCAGGCAGTTCGCAATTCACGTGTTTGAAACCGCACAACTGCCAATATCGAGTATCGCTCCAGCTCGTCACATCCGGAACGGTATACTCTCCCGCCTTGGTCCACACATTTCCGTTCGTAGACCACTCGACATTCCAATAACGTGGTGCGCCAATGGCAAAGTTAAGCACTGCAAACTGCACCGAAGGTGCTGTACCGTTATGTGTCGCTGTCGAAAACTCGGCAACCCAATAATTGTATGTTGCTCCGTTCAGCCACTTTGTCGAATACCATGCGCTACCAAAGTTCTCGTGGATGCGACCACGACCTCCATTGCTTTCGTTCTCCTCGTACAAGACCTGATAGCCATCAACCATACGGCCATTGGCATCTACCACACCCGTACCGACAGGGATATTGCAATACGAGTCGCCCAAGAAGTACCAACTTGCCGTCGCAGCTACGCTACCCGACGAGTGCATGAGGGTTGCGTTGTGGGTATTATTGGTTGTGTAGAGAGGACAATACATCTTGCCATACTGATCGACATTCACAGCACAATCGGTACGGCTGTTGTTGAAGTATTCAAACTCGCAGATAGTAGTTGTCAGCGACGTATACTTCTCCTTTGCAAATGCAATATCTTCCTGGGACTGGTGGCGTATTTGGTAGCGACCAATATTTCCGAGGTCGTAGATCTGGTCTGTCGAGTAGCCCTCGGCAATCATCGCTGCCTCTTTTTCGCTATCCCACTCGAAACGGTCACATGCCTCGTGTACAATAACACCCGAAATTGTACCGCTGCCATACGGCAGTCGCTGTGCATTACGACGGTACGCGCAGGTGGTATTGGTCAGGGCGTAAAAGGCATTTCCGCGACTATCTCGCACCAACTGAGGATAGAAACTTATTCTGTTTGCTGTGAAGCGTGTTGCCACGCCACCACCGGTGTAGCCCTCGTTGAGCGGTGTCAGAGGCCCCTTCTTTATAGGAAACTCACAATCCTTCAACGTTACATAGGTGTAGATATCTTCATCCGAAAGTTCGTTGTAGTAACGCTCCTTGAGAGGAATTGTTGCGCTATTGCCATTCTCAATCGACAATATATTGTTCGCCGTAACCTCGCTGATATAGTAGCGGAGAGGGTTGTTGTCTGCAATATTATTGTTGCCCTCCATTCCGAAGAAACAACCGTTAAGGTTTATACGCACCTTATCATAGCGATTTACGATATTATCCTTGACGCTCTTGAACTCGATCATAAAACCATAGCGACCATCCAAGCTCTCGATGTAGACAACACGCTGTGTACCGGTGTAGTCGATACGTTGTGTGGTAATCGGAGCATTAGGAGCTGCATTTCCCGACTGCGAATCGCTGATTATATAGCCCTCGATGCAGAGATCCTCGGTAATATCTCGCTCACCCTTCTGACGCATCTCGGCAAACGAGAGAACATCATCGGCAATGCTCACCTCCTTGTCCTGCGTAACCAGGATATCGGTCATAATAGTCTCGTTCCAATCGTCCGTATATGAGAAACGTATTGTCGCCTTACGCATAGCGTTTGGATCGGGATTTGGCTCGACATCAAACTTCAAAGTGTTATTTATGCAGGTAATGTTCGAGATCCAATCCACCTTATCAAAGATATCTTTACTGTAGATATCAATCTTCAGATCTTCGAACTCGACACTACTCTTGAGCAGAGTGGATAGCTGTCCTCCAAGATAGTCGGCAAGTATTGCACGCTTACTCACCTCGAGAGTACTCGACTTACGACCCGTCTGCTTGACAAATACTGTGTCGATGCGATTTTCCGCCTCGAGTGTTATGTATGCCATACGTCGTATGCCGTCGTTACGATCAACCGCAGCGAAAATTTTGCCATCGCCATTCAACGCGAGTTGAGAATACGAGGCGTCCGACCTCTCGTCGCCTATACGCACCCAATCGGCACCCTTAACCACCTTTGCGATGTAGGGTTGCGAGGCGTAGACACCGAACTCGCTTATTCCGCCCGTATACTCCACCGATAAGATGTTGGTATTGTTGGTATCGCCCTCGATGTAGGCTCCCAACTCGGGAGATGGAATCTTCTCCAATTCATCTACCTGACACGACACAAACGAGAGTGTCGCAACAGCAAGAAACATAGCGAGAAAAACTCTGAATCTGAATAGAATATTCATATCTGAATTCAATCTTTACTTGTTATACTTGATTGTAATAGCCGCCACGTAAAACGGTGTGACAGCAGATGCCGTGTAAATGGCACCCTCCGGATGCGACAACGCAGCGCATCTCACCGTATGAGGTACAATGCGGATATAGACCTTCTCGGCTCCACTGATCTCTGCCGGCAGACGGAATGAACGCTGCGACAATCCGTGAGCGCCAAACTTTATGCAGTTGGAAGCCCACCAAGCCTGTGGGTGGATATCGAACTCCGAATTTTCGCAAACGGTGTAGGTTGTGCCGTCGAACGAATACTCTATCCGCCAATTTGCAGGGAAACTCATTCCCGAACCATTGGTATACTGTCCGCCTGCCCAATAGGCGAGGTTGAGTGAGGCTCCACCGCCGAGTGTCTTGGCAGAAAACTCCAAAACCAACCCCTTGAATTCCTCATTCTCGTTCATCCAAGCTGCATTGTAACAGCAAGCCGTATGGCGTACCGTCGCTGACGCTGTTGTGCCGGCAGTGAGCCCATTGAAGCAGTTGTTTATCTTAGGTACAACGCCCAATTCGTGGTAGAGTTTACCTTCTCCACTCTTTGGAAGAACGCAATTTGCTTCGTCAAGCGTAATCGTCTCGTCCAACCAATGCCACTCGAGATATGTCTTCGAGAAGTTGTCCTCTTCTGATGCATTGAACTGCAAGCAGCTCTCATCGAATGGACGAATTACAAATGCTCCGAGCGATCCGCCCGAGTTATGGTCGTTGCCGCTATTTTCGCCATACGCAGGGGATGTCTCGTAGGTGAGAATGCCCGTCACATCGCCCTTGCCGAGAGGTGCATCCTGACCTCGACGCACCCACTCGAGAGCCTGTTTATGATTGAACATCATATAGATAGTATTGCCATCCCTATCGCGCAGAAGTGTAGGATAGTAGTCGCAATAGTAGCGATAGCCATCGCTTGTGTTATACAATGCACCCTTGTTGTAGACAAGTTCCACATCCTTGATTGTAACGATGCGGTAGTAGTCATCAGAGGTGAGCTCCGACAACTTTCTTTCGCGCGCAGGCACATCCTGCTCGGTACCAGAAATCAGCGACACAATATTGCGGGAACGCACACCCGAGAGTTCGTAGCGACCTTCTCCCAACTTCTTGAGCACACATCCATCGACGCGGATCTGCGTAGTAGCATATTGCGGTATGATATTATCACCTCCAGAGAGCATCGACACCTTCATAGAGTACCTCTTGTCGGGGCTGACAACGTAAGTTGTACTCTCGTTTATGCTCGTATCCGTAGCCGGAAATCCTGTTCCCGACCACGCGCTCTGCTTATTCATTGCAGCATTCGTATTCTCGGGAAACGAGAGGTTGATAGCACCTATCTTAATGCCACTTGCCTCCTCCTCTGTAGAGGATACGATTGTCCAACTACTGCTGCCACTTGCAGCTACTGCAGCCTCATAACGGCTGAAGAGCTCATCCCACGAAATCTCCACAGACGATGTCACGCTCTGTGTGATATTCACATAGGAAGGTCCGTAGACAGACTTCGTGTATGGATCGGTAAAGGTTATACCAAGGCGTGCCGAACGGCTCTCCTCGGTGTCGTTAAGTGCGACATCAATAGCCAGCAGCTCACCCTGCAATCGAACATTCTTGATCCAATCCTTACTCATATCGAGATAGTCTACATCGCTCAGCGCCACGTGCTTGTACAGGTCGGACGATATGTTCGAGTCGAGTGCCAAATAGTAAGTTGTAGCACCCTTCTCGATATTCATCTCGCCATCCTCTGCGCGAAAGCGAAATACGATATCGGCTCCACTCTGCACAACCATAATACGCTTGGTCTCGCCCCTGCTATGCACAAGTATAAAGGCGCGGCGGATAGCCTTATTATTCGCCTCGTAGGTCAAGAGAGCTCGTCCCGAGCCCTTACCACTTGCATTGGTCAGCGTCGCCCAATCGTAATCATCCTCGAACTCTGCATACCACTCCGAATCGGAGTAGACCGAGATTGTGGTCTCGCCATTATCCGCCTTCAAGTTTATGCAGTTTGTCTCGGAATCATCGTTATTCACGCCGAAGCCTTCCCATTCGAAATCCCTGTTACACGAAAGGGTAAGCGCAGCCACCGACGCAACCATAAATATATATCTAAAGATCTGTTTCATATATCTCTGTCCAATTTTCGATTACATACCATACTTTTTATACTCGTCATTTGTGAGTGCGCCACCCGAAAGTGCCACCTCCTTATCCGGTATAGGATAGTACTCGTGACAAGGCAAGATATTCTTCTTCATAGTACTGTAATCTGAGCAGTTCGACACCTGTTCGAACCATATACCCCAACGTACCAACTCGAATTTACGCTGGAACTCACCTACGAGTTCGCGTCCATGCTCCTTCTGAATCTCATTCATCAAGGCAAGACGGCTCTTGAAATTCGCTTGGTTGAGATCTCCCAAACCTGCACGACGACGCACCTTATTCAAGTACTCGACAGCTTTAGTACGGTCACCCAATTCGAGGTGACACTCCGCAGCCATAATCAGTGCACCCGCATAGCGGAATACCTTTAAGTTGTTACCGTCAGCCGTCGATTGAATATTCGGGCACCAGAACTTGTCACCCATCCAAGGACGCGACTGAGGAGTAAAACGGGTAGCGCGAGGATTTCCATTCGAGGAGTTCCAGAAGAACTGCCACTCCTTCTCGCCCTTATCGTTGTAGGTTTCGTAGCCCCACGCCATATTTATCTTGGAACGGTGGTCGAACACGCCATTCACGAAGTCGGGATCATCCGCCGAAAGCTTGTCGTACTCGGTATATGGCTGAAGCTGCTGGTAGAAATATTGGTTCGGACGATACGAAACGTAGGTTCGCGCGTTGTCGCCAATGAGGTCAATCACCAATCCGCTATACCATATCTCTGCCTCCCTACCCTCGGGCACCTGATCTTCGGGTTGGACGGCTCTTGTCGGCATAAAGAAGCAGGCAATGTTGTTTGTCACCTTCAAGCCATCCTCGTCGTAGACATTTGCAACCTCGAAGATAGACTCTCGCGTATACTTGTTGCGGAAGCAGATATCCGAGATAGGATATTGGCTCAAGTCGCCATAAATAGCCTCGAGATGTTCGATTGCAATGAGAGCCTTCTTGAACCACATCTCGCTGTTTGGGGTATCTTTCGAACCATTCCACATAGCCATCTTTGCACACACCATCCAACCAAATGCCGCTCCCATACGATAGTCTCGTCTTTCGGGGTTGTCGTAGGTACGTTCCTGTACCACACCATCCTTCACAAGCAGTTCGAGCAACTCGTCCACCACGTAGGCGCGAGTGTCGATTGCCGACATACGTGGCAACTTTGCCACACGGTCCTGATCCTCGACAGTCTCGACGGAAGTGGTATAGAATGGCACATCGCCGAAGATGGAGGTGAGCAGATAGTAGTACATACCGCGCAACGATGCAGCCTCTGCCATCAGTTCGTTATACTCCGTGGTCGAGAGATTTCCCTCATCATAGGCACGCTCCAATGCAGCAATAACATTGTTGCATCGCATCACACCACGGTAGCCCTGAGTCCAGCCCGTTTTGCCGTAGCGCGGGTTTGCAGGTGAGATGTCGAGCTGCGCATCGAGCGTACCCGAAGCACAATACAACAAATCCGAAACCGACTCGGTAGCCAAAAGGAAGGCTCCGCTATACATCGAACGGAATGGAGGATAGCATCCTCGCAAACCCGTAACACACTGCGAATAGTTCTTGTAGTATGTTTTGGTCTGATAGTTCGACTGCATATTCTCCTCCAACGAGCACGCCGAGAGGAGCATTGCCGAAACGATGGCAATGAGAGCAGATGCGAACATATAGTATCTTCTATTTTTCATCTTATACAACATCATTGAGGGTTAGTAACGAATTTGAACACTGAATATTATGGTACGAGCCTTCGGGTATGCTCCGTTATCCATACGACGTATGGTCGAGCCACTCGAATTTGTCGAGACATCAGGATCGTATCCGTTGTAGTTCTTCCACAACAAGAGGTTTTCGCCACTTGCGCTCACCGTAATATCGCGCAGGTACTTGGTCTTCTTGCGTAGATCGAAGGTGTAACCCAAAGAGACATTCTTCAGGCGGAAATAGGAGGCATCGTAGACCATACTCGAGCTTGGCAACTCGTCGTTACGATATGCGCCCGGGATATTCGACTCGGGATTTCGTACAGGGTGCCACGCATTGAGCATATAGCGATATTGGTTCGAATAGGAGCTACCTCTCATCCACAACTCCGAGAGGTTGTAGATCTTACCACCCACCGAGTAGTTAAAGTATACACTCAGACGGAACTTTCCGATATGGAACGTATTCTGCAAACCCCCATAGACGATAGGGTCTGCCGAACCGAGGTATACAAGGTCATCCTCGTTGAGCGCACCGTCATGGTTGGTATCCACATAGTATGCATAGCCCGGTTTGTAGCGGCTTGCACTACTCGACACATAGGCTTTAGTCTCCTTGTTTCTATCGATTTGGTCCTGTGTATGCCATACACCAACCTCTTTGAAGCCCCACAACGCATTGAGTGGATAGCCATTCACATATCCGAACATCATATACGAGTTGTTCGTAGGCGAAGAGTAGGCTGCAATATAGTCGCTCGAACCTGTATCGAGAACCTTCTGCGTATTGTGGGCAATGGTGAAGGTGGTGTTCCAGCTGAACTTCTTTCTCGCGATATTATGCGAGGTTACACTGAACTCGACACCCTTATTCTCGGTAGCACCGATATTGGTGTAGCGCGAATCGAAACCTGTACTTGTTGGCAGTTTAACCGAGAGTAACAAATCGGTGGTCTTCGAGTAGTATGCCTCGAGCGAGAATTCCAATCGTTTCTTCAGCACCGCGAAGTCCACTCCCACGTTGTACATAGAGGTCTTCTCCCAGGTCAAATTCTTACTCTCCAATCGAGAAGGATAGACCGCCAACGGCTGACTGTAGCCAAAGAGATAGCCACTCGTGCTACTTGTCAGAGCCTCCATCGAGCGATAGTACGAGATGGCATCGTTACCCGAGACACCGGCACTGAGACGCAACGAGAGTTCCTCCAGCCAATGCACCTTCTTCATAAACGGTTCGTTCGAGATCAACCATTTGACTGCTCCCGACGGGAAGAATGCATACTTGTTGTTTGCAGCAAAGTTCGACGATCCATCGACACGTGCAGTAAAGGTGAAGTAGTATCGCTTCTTGTAATCGTAATTGAAACGTCCGAGCACCGAATTTCGTGTACGCTCATTCAGCGAAGACGATGGCGAGAGATTATTCTTGTCGGGAATAGCCGACATATTGTTCCACTTTATATCGTCGCTCAAATAGCCCGTACCCTTCAACGAAAAGTTATGTTGAACAAACTTCTCTACCGTAAAACCGACCATAAAATCCACGCGGTGCAGACGACGGAATGTTCGCTTATAGCTCAGCGTATTTTCGTTCGAGAGTCTGTATTCATCCGTCTCGGCACGATATGCTACACCACCCTGATTGATCGCCGCATAGGTCGGACGAGTAGATGGATAGAACTCGTAGCTATGTCGCTGGAACACATAGTAGTTGAAACGAGAACGGAATGTCAGCCCCTTAGCCAAATTGATGGTCACATTTGGCGACAAGGTGAGCATCTTTCGCGTAGTCTCGTTCGTGATAAGGTGGGCATCGAGATATGGTGAGTTGTATGGCTGACCACCATCGAAACCTGTTCCCCACAGAGTATTCACCGTATCGGTAGGTTTCTGCAGAGGGTTAAGGAAGATCGCACCATTCCAATAGTTTACTCCACCCACTGCAACCTTGTTGTTGTCGTTCATGCGATACTCGTAGTTCATATTGATACCCAGGCGCAACCATTTGAAGAGTTGATATTGGGCATTCAAACGGCCTGTGAAGCGTTCCAATCCCGAGCAAATGATAATACCATCGTTCTTGTGATAGCCGAATGAGGTGAAGTAGTTATACTTCTTGCTACCGCCCGAAATGCTGAGGTTGTAATTCTGATACATACCCGTACGAGTGATAACATCCTGCCAATCGGTACCTTCGCCATAAGCACTCGGATCGGTATAGTGATATTGGTTCTCAGGTTTTGTTCCGGGACCTCCCGAGTTGTTCAGATAGACATCATTGCGATATTGGGCAAACTCGGCACCATTCATCACGTCGAGTTTGCGAGGCAGCTGTGAAAATCCGAGATCGGTCTTGAATGTGATGCGAGGCTTCGAGCCCGAATCCACACCGCCCTTCGTGGTGACAATGATCACACCATTTGCTCCTCTTGCGCCATAGATAGCAGTTGATGAGGCATCCTTCAGCACCGATATCGATTTAATATCCGAAGGGTTGATGTCGCCAAGATCGGAGACTCCATCCATTACTCCATCCACAACAATCAGAGGTTCGTTCGATGCTGTGATGGAACGAGTACCACGAATACGCACCGATGTCGAAGCTCCGGGCTCGCCCGTTGTAGACATAAAATCGGCACCTGCGATACGCCCCTGCAATGCCTGATCTATCGAAGAGACGGGGGCATCGGCAATCTCCGACATCTTAACCGTCGAAACCGAGCCTGTCAAGTCGCTCTTCGCAACCGAGCCGTAACCGATGACAACAACCTCTTCAACCTTCACATTATCCTGCGAGAGGGCAATGTTGATAGTTGTGCGAGAGTTGATCTTAATTTTTTGAGTTGCAAAACCGAGGTACTGAATCTCCAACACCCCGTTTGCCGGAGCCTGAATGGTATACTTACCACCTATGTCGGTTGTAGTACCAATGGTCGTTCCCTCAACCGACACAACAGCACCCATAAGCGCCTGTTTGTTTGAGGCATCTGTAATCGTTCCGCTGACAGTTATTCGCGCCTGCGCCAATGCCGAGGCCGGGAGGAGCAGTGCTGTCGCCAAAATAATCAGAGTAACGTAACGCCCAGAACTTGAGATATGTTTAAGTATATGTTTCATAATTTATTGTCGTTTTGCGACTTACTCATAGATTGTAAACTCGGCAACTACCGGATAGTGGTCGGAGTATTTCCACACACCCGAGCCATTATTGATAGCTACTCCGTTTGCCGAGGTCATAATCCTCTCGACGTGAGCAAAACCATAGAGGAAATCGATAGATTTCAGCGATTTGCGCATCGATTCGGTACCGAAGATGTAGTCTATATACGACTTTGTGTAGTTGTTCATCTCTGCCCACAAATCGTAGTATGAGTTCTTACGAACCTCCTGGTCCACATCTCCGCCAGAGCCGTCATTGAAATCGCCCATCATCAACCAATTCTGCTCCGTATAGTGAGCCTCCGAGTTAATAGTCTCTGCCATATAGTAGTTCACCTCGTTCATACGGAAACTGTTGGCATTCTCTATATTATCGGGTTGCAGGTGCAGATTAACCAAATTCACGACATAGTTATCCGAGAAACGAACTCGCGCGTGAATGGCACCGTGCGACACATTCACCCGAGCATTTCCTCCTAAGCGACTAACCACTTCGAGAGGATACTTCGAGGTGATAACTACGGGATAGTTATCCTTGTAAGGCCCCATTACCACATATTGGTGTCCCCAGCGCTTTGCCAACTCGATCCAACCCGTAGGATCCTTTCTGCTCTCCTTATCCTCTTTCTGATAGGAGTGCGGAAGATAGCGCAACGAGTGCGACAGAGTCTTCCAATCGCTATCCTTGTGCATCGCACCCTCCTGTATACAGAAGACATCTGGGTTTATCTCGTTGATATACGCTACGAAGTTATCGTAATTGTTGTTTTGGTCGCACCACATTCCGTCCTGGATATTCCAACTCAGCAATTTGAACGTGCCGTTAAATGTCGCAGACTCCGACTCCACCTGAAGTGGCGTGTCGCCTGCGTTTTTGTTGTCGCAGGAGGCAAATGCGAGCGTAACAACCATCACACAGATAATGGTCACCATATCTTTCAACTTAGAATTCGTCATCTTCTTCGCCTGGTTTTATAGGTTCAAACATCTCCGGCTTAACCGGTTTAACAGAGTGGACAACCTCTGCCGTCGAGGTGAACGTATCGCCCCAGGCATCGGTATACGAGATCTCTGCCGTAGCTCTGCGCTCGACATCTTCGCTGTCATTCTCGGTATGGGTTATCACGATTTCGGTGCCATTAACATTGATCTTGTGGCTCGTGATCCAATCTCCCTTGATCGAGTACTTTATGTCGGCAGCCTCATAAACCGAGAGGTTGGTATTCACTGCCAATACATTCTCCGTTGTATTGTACTTGAAAATAAATTGCTTTGCGCGGAACTCCAATTTAGGGGTCAAACCGCTTTGACGGAAGTAGATTGTCACCGAGGACGAGAGGTCGGCAGTAGTGACAGTAAAGAGAGCCTGACGACGCAAGCCACGACGCACTCCATCGAACTTATTCTCGGTATACTTGACCGAGAATGCACCAATGCCCTTGCCATAATCGGGACCAACGAATTCGCACCACTCCTTGGCATCTTCGTCCATTGTCACGCTCCAGCTGCCCGATGTTGTCACTCCGAACGAGTGCACACCCTCATCTGCCGTAACAATAACTATCTGCTCGCTATTATTAGTGATGTCATCGCTGTCTTTTTGGCATCCGCACGCCACCACAAGCAGTGCGGCAAGGAGCAACATTATCATTTTCTTCATACTCCTCTCCTCCTATTTTTTAACACATCTAACACCCATTGCCGTAACCGGAGCCCACTTATCGGTATTGGCTGTTCGTGCAACAGCAGTTTTGTTATTCACGTATACGAACGGTTTCTTTGCCGTAGAGGTTGAAGCACCCACCACGTTACAATTCGGGCTACCGAGCGTTCCCCACAAACCGTAGTAGTAGCGCAAACCGGTTACAGGCCACCAATGGAACGTACCGTCCTGCTCCTTATAGTGGCCACCCTTGAACACGCCCTTATCCTGACTTGCAAGGTACGACTCTCCGTTGTTTTCTGCAAAGAACGAGTGCACATCGGCAGCGAGTTGTTCCGAGAGAGGTAACTCATAACCATATGGGCACGGATCGTACTGCCTGTGCGCCTCCACCGAGTAGTTCCACGAAGCCTTCTCGTGCGAAACGTTCATATTCCACTCATCACTCCAGCGTCTATCGTTTGCATTATTCAGATAGCAACCAATCAACAATGGAGCCTTTGTAGCCGATGCGTTGCTCTTAAATAACACTTCGTTGGTACTGACAAACTTGCTCTGCACCTTCGACGAGTTCTTCGCAATACTGCCGTACGAGGCCTTCGTAATCAGGGCTGCCGACGGATAGTAGTAAGTAGGAGTATTGGCATTCTTTGCCTCGCCAAGACGATTATCCCACGCCTCCGGATCGGTGGCATAACTATTCACGTATGGGAAAGGCGAAGGTCGGCCCCACTGATAGAGCATACCTCCCGAAGCGAGAAAGTCGGCATCACTCATAGCCTCCATCTCCATCTTTGATGCAGGCACCTTCAACGAGCCGAGGTTGCGATCCAAATAGGTATTCGAACCTATGATCACATCCTTTGGTTGGTCCTCGCACGGACACCAAAGGTGCCAAGCCCAAAGTACCATTCCCTCTTCGATGGTCACAATCGAGGCATTACCCTCCGAGCCATCGTAATAGAACGATACGCTCTGAGCATTGTTGCAGGTGTGAACCTCGGTAATCATACCCCTGTTCAACTCGAAAAGAGTTCCGGCAATGGCACTGCGGCTGATGACGCTATTGCCATCTTCATCCTTGTCGTAGCCGCCCTTAATCTTCGCATCGAACATATACCAGCCCTTCTTATTAGGCATAACGAAGCAATTTGCATACTTGCCACCCTCGGTAAGGTTGGTACATTTGATTGTGGAAAGAGTCGCCTCGTTATATTGAGCACGCAGAGCAGGAATTACTACCGCAATATCCTTGATCGTTGCACCCCTTGAGCCATCCACCACAACCGACAACTCCTCGGCATTGTATAGCGACGCAGGTATTGCCACGTAGAACACTTTGCTCGATCCGTTGCTTATCTTCACAGGCGTATCCATCACAAGCTTAATATTCTGCTTCGCCTCAACAAATGTTGCTGCAGGCTCCTCTTCATAGTTCATATCCACACTTGCCACACCTGCCAAAGGTTGCGACTTACTTGTGATATCGATTGCCGAAATCTCGCAATCGTAGGTCGCCACAATCTCTATACCGAGGATGGAGGTGAGCAAATTGAGCTGCGTCACACCATCCTTGCTACGACCTACATATATGTGCGACTCCTTTGCCAAAGAGCCATCCACGTAGTGCTGCTCTACCGGAAATACTACAGTCGCCACAGAGTTAAGCGATTTGGCAGCCGATGCAGGATATACCGCATTATACAACTCGTCAGGTGTTCCTACTGCAACAACCTTGTTGGTATTACCTCCTGCTGCGCTGAGTACCGGTGATGTGAAGCTCTTCTCGCGTGTCACATTGTAGAGCGACAGCTCGTCACCTTCGCTCCAGGCTTTCTTGCCATAGGCAACTTTCTCGAGCACCACATCGATTGTCTGATATGTAATATCTTCAGCTATGGTCGAGATATTCATTCGCTTGATTGTAACCTTATCGGCTATAACTGCCGAGAGGGTTTCGCCATCTTCTGCAGTGACAACGACGCTCAAATCGTCGTACTCGCCTGCCGGCAACGATACATAGACCATCCTTGGCACATCGAGCGATGCCACAAGCGATTTGCCACTAACGTCCAACGTAATGGAATGTTTCGTACCCGACTGCGCCTCGGAGCAGATATATCCGTTATCGATATCGACAACGAGTTTGCCAGCGAGAGGCTTCGACGAACTGACCTCAACATACTTAATATCGACATTGGCTTTGACACGAATTGCCATCAAACCCATAACATACTCGAACGACAACTTCTCGTCCGCCGTAGCCTTCGCCACCATAAATGGTGTGGCGTCGATAAACTGAGTAAGTAACGATTCGTTGTATATCTGCTCGCTACCTGACTGAATGGTTAGCTTACCCTCGGCAAACGATGTCTGCGGATTGTATGGGTAGTAAGCCACCCTATCGCCATCGACAGCAGCACCTACAAACTGCGCTACCTCAGCACCAACAGACTCCGACTTTATGGCATAGAGAGTGTTGTTCGACTCTGCGCTGAAGAGACCAATCATAGCACCCTGCTTCCACTTGCGGGGTTCGGTTTCGCTCAACTCACCAATAGTGAGTCTTTCGAAATCGGCATCAATTGTTCCGCTCGACATAGTTTCCTCACATATAGTTGAGGTCACACGCTTAACGCTATACGAACCATTCAAACGCTTCGATATCTCGCCCTTGTCGGTCTTGACCTTGATAGTCAGATTGGAATAGGTTGCCGGAGGCAGAAGCGCATAGAGCAGAGCACCCTCGCTTGCTGCAAGAGCCTCATCGCAACCGATTGTGAGCGAATAGAGCGAACGCGCCGAAGCCGAAGCCTTCATATCATTCTCGAAATCGAAGGCTATACGACCTGCCAATGGCTGATTGTCGCACGAGAGCGTCACCGAATGAACGTTGAAATCGCCCTTAATACGAATACCCAAACATCCGTATAGATAGCCAAAATCGACAATTCCATCCGTGGATTTCGCCACATAGAGTTTGTTGTGTTGCTCGAACTGCGCAAGCAGACTCGAATTATAGGTTTGTGTGTCGGGTATGGTAAGAAGAATCTTCGAGCCATCTGCCGTAACATCCTTATTGTAAGGATAGTAGGCATAAACATCACCCTTGACCTCCGCACCATAGAAGAGTCCTTCGGCAGCTCCGTCGTAGGAGTTAAAGAGCGAATATTTGGCATTACCGCCACCCTCCTTACCAAACACTCCGATATGGCTTGTGGTGTTCCAGGTGTGATCTATTTCGCTCTCCTGCACACCCTCCGGAGTCGAGATTTTCAACTGCAGGGTCTTAGCCGTAAGGGTTGTACGACCATTTGAAGGCGCTTCATCCACACCACTATCCGGTATCTGACACCCCGAAAGAGATATAGCCACACAAAGTATCGTGAAGTAAAATCTTCCCATATAGTTAGTGTTTACGCAAAGACGGGGCGTAGGTATCGCCCCGTCTTACTCATGTTATATATTAGAACTTGCCACGACGGCAACGAACAACATACGCCTGCGAGTTCACCTGCTTATTGGAACTTGCTCTCTGGAGATCAGGCGCATTGTAGCTACTTGTTGCAACCTCTCCGTAGGCTACTGCTCCCGCAAAACCATACTTATAATCACCTACAGTGTACACATTGTCGTTATTGGTATTTACAAGATAGATATATCCACAGTTAGAATAATTGCCCGAAACACCCGAAACCAACGCATCGCGATTACCATCGCAAGGCCAATACATAGGAACGTTGTTGCCATCCTTATCGACACTATCGTTGTAGTACATTCCATAGTACTTGAAGCCCGAATTATAGGCGTCGTTATCCTCGGCAGCACGGGTATAACCAAACTTAGCCTTATGATCATTATCTATTACCATATACCAATATATAACCGAGTAGTTCTCCACGATATATCCCGGAGGGCATGGGTCGTGAGCGGTCTTTCCACTCATCATAGTATCGTGGTTGTTATTGTTCACACTATTCCAAAGGCGATACAGACCCTCTGAAATCAAAACATTCTGATTGCCATTTCCCGGAATTGCCTTAGTGTGATTGACGATACTATCTTTAATCCAAGCCGAAGCATTGTTGTTATTGAATTTGCCCGAGATCTGGTATTGATAGTTAGGCATCTGAATTCCGTTGTGGATATAGAGAGTCTGACCTTCGTTAGTATATTTCGATGTGTAGACATTGGCACCCGACGAAGATGTAGACCAATACTGCGAATAGCGCGAAAAACCGTAGGAAACATCGCAACGGGTATTAGCCATTGTAGACTTATTCTCCTTACCTATGAAATCGAGGCTCTTAATGCGTGGCAACGGGTTACAGTTCTGATACTGGAAGTGAACACCTGCAGCATTCGATGCATCCTCCAACGATAGAGTGTTGTTGAACGAAACGGTCTTCTCATTCAATGTCATTGTGGAAGTCTCCGCAAGAACCGACGATGGCGACCAAGTTGCGCCCACAACGCGATCCATAAGATAGTATGTATTCTTATTTCCGTTGCAGACAACCTTCAAGGTCTTTGGAGTGTCGGTAATCCAGATGTGCCAAGTCCAAATAATGGTAGCCGCAGCTGCTCCTGTAGTAGCAACAATCAGAGCATTACCCTTCTTGCCGTTGGTCTTGAACGAGATCTTGTTTGTCTCAGGGTTGTAGTGAACATCGTTGATCATTCCTGCCTCTTCTGCCCACTTAACCTCGGCAGTGACAATGCTCTTGAAGGTTGTACCATCAGCCAAGATACAAGGGAACTCGTACGCACCTGCTGTTGGCGGAACCATATAGCAACGAGCATAATCCTCGCAAGCCTTGCCTGTTGTACCTGCCAACGATACAGGATTTGCAGGGGTGTGAGCGTCGAGGTCGATGTGCGATGCGCTGATAGGTTTAATCGCCGAACGAGTAACGGTGTGTGACTTGTTAGCATAGATTGCGTGCGAGCCGCTCTCGGTAACGAATGTAAGACACATATTCTCGTAGTCGCCTGCAGGCATTGCAATATAGATATCCTCACCGGCAGAGATATCGAGAGGTGTGCTGAACGCACACTGCAAGAAGGCAAATGCGCTATTATCGCTCTTCATTACAACATCGCCATCCGAGCCGACACTCTTCGCAAGGTCGAGAGTAGAGGCAGCCGCAATTGGATGGAACTCCGATGTAGTACGGCAGATAGTACGAGCATAAACGCTCTTCAACTTACTTGTACCCTTAACCGGAACCTTGATATAACCGAGCAGGTTCTTGAATACAATATTCTCACCCTCGATTGTACCCTTCATTGGGTTGATATCGAAAATATCCTCGGGATTTGCAATAGTTATATTATATGGCAAATCGAACGAGAGGACACTACCTGCAAGGGTCGGAGTCTTCGACATATAGATCACGTACGCCGTATTCGAAGGCACAGCAACCGAGCTATTAAGGTGGTCTACTGTATATGTGTTCGCATCGAGTGCAAGCGCACCATTCTCATCTTGAAGCACTACGCAAACCTTATCGCCCTCACTCCACGCAAGCTTACCGCTAACGTCGTCACGACCAAGGCGGGTATCCTCGAATACGAGGTTCTTAACTACGAGCTCGCCGGCAGCAATATTGCCACCATTCACTACATCATTTGTCAAATCTTTTGTACAGCCTGCAAACATCAATGCCACGGCCGAAATTGCTAATAAAATCTTTTTCATAGTCTTAATGTTTTTAGGTTGTTAGAATTCGTCATCTCCATTCAGTTCAGGAATATCCTCCAACTGAGCAGATTGTGCAAAACCCGATTCGATCTGCACTACAATCTCTTCCAATGCGGGAGCATCATAGATGCCGGCATCAGTCTGAAAATTTCTTTTGTTCATAGTAGTATTGGTTTTATTTGTGAATATTAAATAATAACTCTTATTAAATCTCCTGATAATCTGACTTCCAAATCTTTATCCACAAGATTTTCTATCATAGTCGGAAGCGTGCATTCTTTCGTTCATCTTTCTCACACCAAAATTAAAAATTTTGTGCGTTATTTCCAAATTATCAGGACCTTTTCTTATATGGATTTGTGATTTCGGAGAGAAAAAACAGATATAGGAGCGTTGCCACACCCCTATATCTGTTTGGTTTACGGGAGCGAATTGTTGCTCCGCTATAATGTCACACCCTTCTTGAATATAGCCACCTCCTTGAAACCAGTCTCTTCGTGCTTGAGTGGTGCACCATTGGCTGTTACCAAAACTTTCTCGATAAGCCTCTCGAGCACCGAACGTGGCTCGGCATCTTCGACAAGCGTTCCGGCATTGAAGTCGATCCAGCACCGCTTAAATTCGTAGAGTTGACTATTGGTCGAGATCTTCATTGTTGGTACAAAGCTGCCAAACGGTGTTCCTCTGCCCGTCGTGAAAAGCACCATCTGACATCCGCTCAAGGCGAGTGCTGACGATGCCACAAGGTCGTTACCCGGAGCCTGCAACAAGTTCAGGCCCTGCTTTGTAACGCGACTTGCGTAGTCCAACACATCCACCACCGTAGCCGCACCGCCCTTCTGCACGCAGCCGAGCGACTTCTCCTCCAAAGTGGTTATTCCACCCCGCTTATTGCCTGGTGAGGGATTTTCGTATATCGGTTGATTATAGCTCTTGAAATAGTCTTTGAAATCGTTAATCAACCCCACCGTATTGTCGAACACAGTTCGATTTTCGGCTCTATTCATCAATATAGTCTCGGCACCGAACATCTCGGGCACCTCGGTAAGGATAGTTGTACCGCCCTGTGCAATCAGCCAATCGGAGAATAGTCCGACAAGCGGATTTGCTGTAATACCCGAAAAACCGTCGCTACCGCCACACTTAAGACCAATTTTGAGTTTCGACAGCGGTTGCGGAGTTCGGCAGTCGCGGCAAGTAATCTCGACCAGATCGCGACAGACCTTCACGCCCTCTTCAATTTCATCCTCAACCTCTTGAGCCACGATAAAACGCACACGTTCGGCATCCCACTCGCCTATCCCCTTCTGAAATTCGCTGACCTGATTATTCTCGCAGCCAAGTCCCAACACAAGCACCGCACCTGCGTTCGGGTGATGCACCATAGCCGCCAATGCCTTACGGGTATTGCAGTGGTCCTCACCAAGTTGCGAACAGCCATAAGGATGTGTAAAGGCTCTCACATCGTCTAAATGCGAACAATCCAACTCCTCCTTAACCCTCTTGGCGATAGCCTCTGCCTGACCATTTACGCACCCCACGGTAGGGATAATCCACAACTCGTTGCGGATGCCCATATCGCCATTTGCTCGGGCATAGCCCATTACCTTGCGGTCATCGGCTGGGTACTCCTTAGGCGCAATCGCAGGGGCATACATATATTCGAGATTGTCGCAAAGATTGGTTTTGAGATTGTGGCTATGCACCCACTCGCCGTCGGAAATGGTCGTTGTAGCGTGACCAATGGGATAGCCATACTTCACCACATTGCACCCCTCCTCTATCGTACGCAGTGCGACCTTATGTCCTTTGGATATATTCTCCTTCAGCGTGATTTGGCGTTCTCCCACCTCGATAATCTCGCCGGCAGCAAGGTTGTCCAAGGCGACAGCTACGTCATCTCTCTCGTTTATCTTCAGGTAGCGTTTCATCCCCTACAACATCTTTTTCAGCGCAACGGCCATTCCATTTGCCAAGATATCCTTCACATACTCAGCCACCCTCTCCACAAACGGAGTGACCTCGGTAAAGTCCACAGTCCAGATATTGCGATTTTCGACTATTGCCTTCACCGTACCGTGGATATCGTCATTATTCCAAACCTTCTGAATAAACTCCACGTGTTCGGCTGTATCGTTTGGCTCGAAATCTACCTCTCCGCTATATAGGGTGAGTAACGCAGCAAATGTAAACAACTCTCGCTCTGCCACCTTGCCAGCCTTGAGCCAATTATCGGCTACGGTAGGATAGTTGCGTGCCTCCCACTTCGAGAGCGAGTTGAGCGAGATAGACTTGAGGAGATGACGAATATATGGGTTATAGAATCGCTCCAAAATGCCCGAAGCGAACTCCTGTACTTCCTTCTGATCTTCATCAATCATCGGGATAACCTCCTCGGCAACCATCTTATTGATAAACTGCTCCAAGTCGGCATTATTGAATGCATCCATAACTGTCTCGCATCCAATCTGCAAGCCGATTGGCACCATACCCGTATGCGAGCCATTGAGGATACGCACCTTCTTGTCGCGGAACTGCTTAATCGACGGCATAAATAGCACGTGCAAGCCCGCCTTATCGAGAGGCAACTGACGTTGTACCTCCTCGTAGCCACGACCTCCGATAACCCACAAGTGATACAACTCGCCCTTTACGACAAGATTGTCATCGTAGCCCAACTCCTCCTTTATTGAGTCGATATTATCGCTCGGAAATCCGGAAACAATTCTATCTACCAATGTATCGCAGAATGTGCAACTACTCTCTACCCAATCGGCAAACTCCGACTCCAAATTGTTGTACTTGGCGTGTTTGAGAACATATTCGCGGAGTGTCGAGCCGTTATCTTCGATAAGTTCGCAACAGATAACACACAAGCCTTTTTCGGGGTCACCACCATAGTGCTTAAATCGTTTGTAGAGCAGAGCCGTAACCTTTGCAGGGTAGCTCATTGGCGGCTGTGCTGTCAGATCGTCACCCTCCTCGTAGCGAATACCCGCCTCGGTGGTATTCGAGATGACGATTTTAAGCTCGGGCGAGAGGATAATTCTCTCATACTCCTCGTACTCCTCGTATGGATTTATCGCACACTGCACACTCTTTACAAGGCGGACCTCCTTCATCGGTTTTTTCTCCTTGATGCCCTCCAGATAGGTGTGATAGAGGCAATCCTGTTCCTTCAAAACCTCGATTGTACCCCTCTTCTGCGAGCTATTTGGGCGCGGCTTACAGATGGCGATACCGGCATCCATAACACCCATCTCGTTGGCAATATCCACCTGCCAATCGACAAATGCGCGAAGAAAGTTTCCTTCGCCAAATTGGAGTATCTTTATGGGGCGTTGTTCTCGTTCAACACTCTGCCCATTCAGAGCCTTCAAAGCCATAATATCGTCGGTGTTTTAGAATTTGAAATACTCTTTTGCGTTGTAATAGCTGATATTCTCAACCATCTTGCCGAGGAACTCTATTTCGCTTGCAGGCAACAAACCATTCTCCACATCGTTTCCGATAAGGTTGCAGAGTGTTCGACGGAAGTACTCGTGACGAGGGTACGAAAGGAACGAACGCGAGTCGGTGAGCATACCCACAAAGCGGCTCAACAAACCAAGCACCGAGAGGGCATTCATCTGCTTCTCCATACCATCTTTCTGATCGAGGAACCACCAGCCCGAACCGAACTGAATTTTTCCTGCTCCGTAGCGGCCATCCTGGAAGTTGCCGAGCATTGTGGCAATCAACTCGTTATCGCGAGGATTGAGGTTGTAGATAATTGTCTTTGTTAATTTATCTTCGCGATCAAGCATATCGAAGAACTTCGACATATTCTTCGCAACGGTAAAGTCGCCTATCGAGTCGAAGCCTGTATCGGGACCGAGCTGCGCGAACATACGGCTGTTGTTGTCACGGATAGCTCCGTAGTGGAACTGCTGTGTCCAGCCGCTCTTGTGGTCCATAATGGCGAACTCTACCATCATAGCAGTCTTATACTTCTTGACCTCGGCAGGAGTAAGTTGCTGACCACCATACACTTTCTGAAAGAGTGACTCAATCTCGCTGTGAGTATAATCCTCGGCATAGAACTCCTCAATGCCATGGTCGGAGAGGCGACAGCCGATACTCTCGAAGAAGTCGTGACGTACCTGCAGAGCCGCCAAGACATCGTCGAAACATCTGATCTCCACACCGCTGACCTCAGCCAAGCGGTCGATATAGGCCTTGAAGTTGGACGGATTCTCCACCGCCATAGCCTTATCTGGACGCCATGTAGGCAGCACCTTCACCCCAAAGTTATCCTTTGCGCATTTGATGTGGTGCTCCAACGAATCGACAGGATCATCAGTGGTACATACCGTCTCGACCTTGTAGTGCAACATCAGTCCGCGAGCCGAACGCTCCGGAGTCTGCAACATTGCCGAGCAGTGGTCGTAGATCTCGCGTGCAGTCGAAGGATTTAATAATTTCTCCACTCCGAAGGCGGTCTTGAGTTCGAGGTGAGTCCAGTGGTAGAGCGGATTACGCATCGTATATGGCACAGTCTCCGCCCACTTCTCGAACTTCTCCCAATCGGTTG
This sequence comes from Alistipes sp., assembly GCA_045576755.1. Classification (GTDB taxonomy): domain Bacteria; phylum Bacteroidota; class Bacteroidia; order Bacteroidales; family Rikenellaceae; genus Alistipes. The sequence continues at coordinate 13,188 of JAZNHC010000054.1, read as the reverse complement.
TATCCTTGCCGGTGCAGAATCGCTCGTCCACGCCATTGGTACGCATTGCACGCCACTTATAGTGGTCACCTTCGAGCCAGATTTTCGAGAGGTTTTCGAAGACGTGGTCGTTTGCCACATACTCAGGGATGAGGTGGCAATGGTAATCTATAATTGGCAGATTTGCCGCGTGCTCGTGGTAGAGTCGTTGAGCCGTTTCGGTCTGCAACAGGAAGTTTTCGTCATTAAAAGCTTTCATAATATCGGTAGTTTTTTAGTTTTCAAAGAGTGATTTGGCAATACCCATCTCCAAGCCGCGCAACTCTGCCAATCCGCGCAGGCGACCTATGCAGCTATAGCCCGGGTTGGTCTTTTTACGAAGGTCATCGACCATCTGATGTCCGTGGTCGGGACGCATCGGAATCGACATTTTTCGTCGCTGCTGTAGCTCCAAAAATGCCTTCATAACACCATACATATCGACATCGCCTTCGAGGTGATTTGCCTCGTGGAAGTTACCCTCCCCGTCGCGCTCGGTACTGCGAAGGTGGACAAAGCCTACCCTATCGCCAAATCGTTGCATCATATCGGCACAATCGTTGGCACTACTTACCCCAAGCGAGCCTGTGCAGAGGCATAGACCGTTACTCTGATTAGGCACAGCATCCACCAACTTCTGAAAATCCTCGGCACAGCTCATTATGCGAGGCAGACCAAGAATCGACATCGGAGGATCGTCGGGATGGATTACCATAACGGCACCCACCTCATCAGCTACGGGACATATCTCCCGTAGGAAGAGAATCAGATTTTGGCGCAGCACCTCGGGTGTGACATCGCTATATCTGTCCAATTCCGCCTGAAATTGCTCGAGCGTAAAGCTCTCCTCCGAACCGGGCAAACCAGCTATCATATTACGCACAAGGCGATTGCGATCTTCCTCGCTCATCTCGTTATAGCGAGCAAGAGCCTTTTCGCGCTCCTCTGCCGAGTACTCTTGCTCGGCATTGGGACGACGCAACAGAAAGAGGTCGAATGCCACAAATGCCGAGCGTTCAAAGCGCAAAGCACGGCTTCCGTCGGGCATCTCGTGCGCCAAATCGGTGCGAGTCCAATCGAGAACGGGCATAAAGTTGTAGGTTATAACCTTGATGCCACACTCAGCCAGGTTACGAATACTCTGCTTGTAGTTCTCGATATATCGCGCGAAATCGCCCGTGCGAGTCTTTATATGTTCGTGCACGGGTACGCTCTCCACCACCGACCACACAAGACCTGCATCCTCAATCATCTGCTTGCGACGGAGAATCTCCTCGACACTCCACACCTCGCCATTGGGAATGTGATGCAGGGCATTTACTACGCCCGTAGCACCCGCCTGGCGAATATCCGACAACGACACCGGGTCATTCGGGCCATACCACCGCCAACACTGCTCACATCTGTATACTTTAGTCATAGCTATACTCCACTAAAAATGCTAAATCCGCCATCCACAGGCAACACCGTGCCCGTGACGAACTTCGATGCGTCACTCGCAAAGAACACTACCGCACCGTGCAACTCCTCGGCACGACCAAGGCGGCCAAACGGAGTTACGCGCACAACATCCTTGGCACGATCACTCAACGAGCCATTCGGATTTGTCATCAACGTTCTATTCTGTTCGGTAAGGAAGAATCCCGGAGCAATGGCATTCACACGAACACCCTCGCCCACCTTCTTCGCCATCTCGACAGCCATCCAGCGGGTAAAGTTGTCGATTGCCGATTTGGATGCCGAGTAGCCCACCACACGTGTAACCACACGCTGTGCCGTCATCGACGAAATGTTTATTATCGAGCCACTCTTCTGCTTTGCCATCTGTTCGCCGAATATTACCGTAGGGATTACCGTACCCATAAGATTCAGATTTACAACATCGCCAAAAGCCGAAAAATCTATATCGAGAAAACTCTTGTCGGGCATAATTGTAGCACCCGGCATATTACCTCCTGCGGCATTGATAAGCACATCGATAGTGCCCCACTTCGCAACAATCGCCTCGCGAGCAGCCGTCAGGGCATCCCTATCGAGTACATCCGCCTTGCAGAATAGAGCCTCAGCACCCATTGCCGACAACTCCGCGACGAGCGGCTCGCCCTTCTCCGCCTTGCGACCTACAATCACCACATGCGCACCTCGCTCCGCCAAACAGCGAGCCATCGAAGCACCCAAAACGCCATAACCACCTGTGATTACGACTACCTTATCCTTCAAATCAAACATACCTACAACTCTTTTATATCTCAATTTTCTTATATCGCGGCACAAGGGCTTTCATTATCGCCCAACCAATGAGGTATGCCACAGCGCAGAACGAGAACATTATCATATATCCGGCAGGCTTACCCTCAAATCCCATAAGCGAAAGGTTCACCTTCTCCGAGTAGTCGAACAACTCGCCGGCACCCTTTTGAATAAGGAACGAGCCGATACCACCCGCCATACCTCCAATACCCGAGATAGTGGCAATAAGGCTCTTCGGGAACATATCACCGACTGTCGAGAAGAGGTTTGCACTCCACGCCTGATGTGCGGCACCTGCAATACCGATAAAGACTACAGGCCATATCCAGCCGAAGTGAGCCATAGGCTGCGCTGCCAACGCGAAGAGTGGGAAGAAGGCGAAGATAAGCATCGAGAGCATACGTCCCTGATAAGGATCCATCTTCTTCTTATCGACAAACAACGTAGGCAGATAACCTCCGGCAATCGAGAGCATAACAATAAGGTAGAGCAATCCCAATGCAATCTGGAAACGCAAATCTGTCGATGCCATATTGTATGTAGTCTTGAGGTAGGATGGCATCCAAAAGAGGAAGAACCACCATACACCGTCGGTCATAAACTTACCCACGACAAACGCCCAAGTCTGTCGGAATGTAAAGGCACGCCACAACGAAACCTTAGGCTCATCCTTCTTAGCCTCAGCCTTCGGTGCGTCGGCATCATCTGAGAGGATGTAGTCCAACTCAGCCTTGTTCACCTTCGGGTTCTCCTCGGGACGGCGATATACGAACTGCCAGAAGCCCATCCACACAAAACCGAGCGCACCGATGATAATAAATGCTGCCTCCCAGCCCAACGCCTTTGCCAAAGGCGGAATAGAGAACGGAGCTGCCAATGCACCTATCGTAGAGCCGGCATTGAAGATACTTGTGGCAAATGCACGGTCACGCTTCGGGAAGTACTCGGCTGTCGCCTTGATTGCCGCAGGGAAGTTACCTGCCTCACCCACAGCAAGCACGCAACGAGCAAAGATAAAGCAGGTGGAGCTGATAAGAGCAATGCGTGCAACGAGTTGTGCGTCCTCTACAAGAGCCAAATTATCGACTCCCACCGCACCTTCGGTAACCAGACCGCAAAGAGCGTGAATACAAGCACCGAACGACCACACTCCGATACTCCACATATAGCCTCGCTTTGTACCCATCCAATCGACAAAGCGACCTATAAAGAGCATTGCCAAAGCATATACCAACGAAAATACGCCCGTGATATTACCATAGTCTGCATCGCTCCAATGGAACTCGGGACGGATGAAATCCTCGAAGGTGAGCGACAGCACCTGTCTATCCATATAGTTAATGGCGGTAGCAAAGAAGAGCATCGCACATATAGCCCAACGATAGTTTGTCATTTTTTCTTTCATATCAGGTCAGTATTTTTAGATTTCTTCAGATTAACATATCACAGCAAAGCACCTATGATTACTATTTTTCTATTTGTCGATTTTAAACTCTATAACAGGGTGCATATAGTCGGCGTGCCACATATTTTCGATGCGGAACTTTGGCGGAATATACTCACCACTCTTCTTATCCTTGCCGAGAGTGAATATCAACGACTTGAAAGGCTCCAACTCGTAAATCAACTTGCCTCGTTGAAGACGATAAATGAAGGAGGACATATTTGTAAAGACAAAGGTGCGCACGCCTCGCTTCTCATCAACCTTCAATATCTTGCAATCAACCGCAGCATTCAAAAAGTCGTCAAGCCATTTCTCCTCGCCCATCAACTCTCCACCCGAGTAGACAATGGTGCGACGCTTCAGAAGAGCATCCTTTATAGCCTTTTCGGTCAGTTCCTTCGCCATTACGATAGTCATAGTGCGGAAGAATCCTGTCGTTCCGTACCTATGCGACGTAAATCCGTGCGAATCGGTATTTCCGAACATAATGTACTTATCCTTGATACAACGATCCAAAATGCGAGGGTAGAAAGTAAAGCCGTTAGCAACCTCGTAACCGTCAATCAAGCCCTCTTTACGCACCTCTTCGTGCCATTCGGGATTCTTGCTCTCGATATTACCCGGGTGGTTATGTATGATTATTCCGCCCTGCTTCTTAACATTTCGGAACGCCTCCCTGATGTCGAAGTTGTATATCGTGTTCAAATCCTTAACAAATAGGGCGTTGTAGTGTCCAAGCTTCTCGTTGTTGCGCGCCATCTCGCAACCCTTGACAATAAGCATATCGTATCCTCGGCGACCTCTCACCCACAGCGCCTCGTCGTGAATGGCATTGAAATCAATTTTCACACCCGGATCAGCCCCTTCGGCACCCTTTATCGACGAGTTCGGAAGAATGTATTCATTTGGCTTGCCATCTTCGTTGTAAGGGGCGGCTATCTTGAAGAACTTTTTAACTCCGCTATGATGCTCATAGTGATCGGTGATGGCGATAATATCCAAACCGTCATACCACGCCTCGTCCACACGGCCCGTGACCGATGCCGCACCGTCGGAATATGCGGTGTGAATATGGAAGTCGGCTTTGTAGCAGTTGAAACCTCGCACTTGTGGCAGAATAATCTCGGTGCGTCGATTTGCTATCTCGTTGCAGGTTCGTTGCGAGTGAGGTATCTTCTTCTGCGCATCGGCATTGGAGATGCAAAGGCTCGCTACCGCAAACAATAAAATTACTCTTTTCATAAAAAACTCCTGTGATATATTTATATTATTTCATGCTCTTTGCTACGGCTATTGACTCGGCACACAAGCGCGAGATCGTAGCCCAATCCTTCGCTGCAACCACGTCCTTCGGAAATAGGCAGCTACCCATACCTACGGCAAAGGCTCCCGCCTTAAACCATTTGGTGAGATTCTCTTCGGTAGGCTCCACACCTCCCGTAACCATAATTTTGCTCCACGGCATCGGCGCCATCAAGCCCTTGACGAACTTCGGTCCGAGAACATCGCCCGGGAATACCTTACAGAGGTCACAACCCGCCTCCTGCGCCATACCGACCTCGGTGATACTTCCGCAGCCCGGGGTATATGGGATAAGACGGCGATTGCACACCTTCGCCACATCCGGATTAAAGAGTGGTCCCACAACAAAGCAGGCACCCATCTGGATATAGAGCGCAGCCGTTGGTGCATCCACCACCGAGCCTACACCCACAGCCATTTCGGGGCACTCCTTCGCGGCATATTTCACCACCTCGGCAAACACCTCGTGGGCAAAGTCGCCACGATTGGTAAATTCGAAGGCGCGAACACCGCCCTCATAGCAGGCCTTCACCACATGCTTGGCTACCTCCACGTCGCTATTATAGAATACAGGGACAACGCCCGTTGTCGCCATCTTCTCCAAAACTGTCATCTTATCAAATCGTGCCATAATATTCTCTATTTTATCGTTGTACTCGTCCACTCGCATCTCCTCCACAGAGAGCCTCGACCTCCTCTGCCGAAACCATATTGAAGTCGCCCACAATGGTATGCTTCAATGCCGAGGCTGCCACAGCAAACTCTAACGCCTCGCCCTGGGTAGGTTTAGTCAAAAGACCGTGAATAATGCCGCCCGAAAAGGCATCGCCACCGCCCACTCTGTCAATAATCGGATTGATATCGTAGCGACGCGACTCGTAGAACTCTTTGCCGTTATAAATCATCGCCTTCCAACCATTGTGCGATGCCGAGTAGGACTCGCGCAAGGTCGATACCACATACTCGAAACCGAACTCCTCCGCCATAGCCTTAAATATCGCCTTGTAGCCCTCGGCATCGGTCTTACCGCCTTCGACATCGGCGTCGGGTTTGAAGCCGAGGCACAACTCCGCATCCTCCTCATTGCCGATGCAGACATCCACATACTGCATCAGAGGACGCATAATCGACTGCGCCTTCTCCTTTGTCCACAACTTTTTGCGGAAGTTCAAATCCACCGACACCTTCACTCCGTGTCGCTTTGCCGCCTCGCAAGCCAAACGTGTCAGCTCGGCTACCTTATCCGAGATGGCAGGCGTAATGCCCGACCAATGGAACCAGTCGGCACCCTCCATAATCTTATCAAAGTCGAAGTCGCAAGGCTCTGCCTCGGCAATAGCCGAATGAGCACGATCATAAATCACCTTGCTCGGACGCATCGAAGCACCCGTTTCGAGATAGTATATTCCCACACGCTCTCCACCTCGGGCGATATAGTCGGTCTTAACGCCGAACTTGCGCAGGGCATTTACTGCCGACTGACCTATTTCGTGCTTTGGCAACTTGGTAATAAAGTAGGCATCGTGCCCATAGTTGGCGCAACTTACAGCCACATTCGCCTCACCGCCACCATAGACCACATCAAGGGAGTCCGCCTGCACGAAACGGCTGTTGCCGGCAGGACTCAGACGCAACATAATCTCACCGAAGGTTACGATTTTTTTCATAATTACTCTCTGTTAGTTGAATTTTGAGGGTTTTAACACCCCGTAGTATAGGCAAAGTTAAGATATAAAATTCAGAATACAAAATATACACGAGAGTATTTACTCTGGTATTTACTCTCGCTCCGTTGTATTCGCAAAATAGAGCAGGCATTTATGGCATAAGCAGTCACGATACTGCTTCCTTATCGCCCTACGACACCCATCCGAGAGGGTTATACGCGAGCAGTGGCAACTCTCGACATTGCCATCGGCGCAGCACTCAAACGCCTCTCCGCATCTTGGACAAAACTTTCTCATTCGCGCACATCCCCTTTACGAAACAAAGGTAGTAAAATTTGGTGAATATGGAGCAAAAAAAATCTGGCTACCCCACAAAATGAGGTAGCCAGACAATTCATTTCTCTTATGCTCCGCATCGGGGCAAAGAGATGACTATTTACCAATCTTCACGCTTGGTGTAGTGTGAGGAGTAAAGTCAGATGTCGAGTTGTTGGTATCAACCAAAACGCCATTATTACGCTTACGAACAACTGCCTTACCATAACGATCCACAGCATAGCTGTCCGAACCGCAGTAGGTGTAACCGGCATCCAACGAAGAGTCAAATGCAAGGTTGGTGTAGCTGTCGTCGTGGCCGATGTTTACCGCATCGAGCACCCACTCGTTAGGAACGAGGTATGCCTTCTCGATCTCAGACTCCATCATACCCATCTCGAAATCGGACCAATCCTCGATCACCATACCTGTCCACTTGTAGTCAGCGAGGAACGACTCGGCAGTTACATTCTCAGGAACGCGAGCGATAAGGTAGCCCTTGTTACCCTGCATATTGAGCCAAGAGAGTGTCAATGATGGGGTGAACCAGATCTCAACATTGTCCACGTTAGGGTTGTCGGTATCGGCAACACCAAGACTATCCGCGTTGAGGCCGCAGCACTCGGTGCATTCAGCCAGAAGTGCGCTAACAGCATCGTAAAGGTCAAGGGTATCGTTCACGAGGAGCGTATCGACGAGGCTTACTTGCAGGAGTGGGAGAAGATGGTAGGCGGTGTTCAGCACGGCGAGGATGAGTCGGGATGCGACACCGAGAAGGCTGCGCGTGGCGAGACCGGCAACTCTACAGCAGAGCGTATCGCTGACTTCCGCGCTCGCATTGCAGCCCGCAATGCAGCAGAGGGCAAGGCTTACCTCTCGTTCTACTACATCGAGGCTTTGAGCTATGAAGTGGTCGAAGGATAAAATCCACTATTGGAGTCGCGGAATTCACCGTGAACTATCATTTTTCTTGTCAGGTATGGTGTTGATATACGCCATATCTGGCTTGTTTATGAACCACCGAAATTCTTTCAATCCGCACTACTCGGTAACCCGTACCGAGGTTGTTCTCACCGAGCTCCCTGCAAAGGAAGATATGAACCGCGAGAAGGTGCTCGACATTATGGACAAGGTGGGTGTCAAGGAGCGTTACCTCAAGCACTACTTTCCTGAGGCTGATCAGATGAAGGTTTTCTTGAGCAGCAACTCTTCGCTGGTTGTCGATCTCTCGAGTGGAAAGGCTGCGTACGAATCGTTGCGTCGCCGCCATCTGCTCAGCGCAATGACCAACTTGCACTACAATCCCGGAAAATGGTGGACTTGGTTCTCCGATATCTTTGCCGTCGGACTCATCATCATCACACTTACAGGTCTGATTATGCTCAAGGGCAAGAGAGGCTTGTGGGGACGTGGCGGCATCGAATTCGCTGCAGGAATATTGATTCCGTTGCTATTGCTTTTACTCAGCTAAATAAATGAATTTTACTATATGGAAAATGTAATCGAATGTCGCAACCTCACGCACTACTACGGGAAGCGACTTATCTACAAAGATTTGAATTTCAACGTGCCACGTGGTCGTATCTTGGGACTTCTCGGAAAGAATGGTACCGGTAAGACTACCACTATCAACATCTTGAGTGGTTTCTTGCAGCCTCGCTCGGGTGAGTGCTTTATCCTCGGCGAGAAGATTGGTCAAATGAATCCCGAGACCCGTCGTCGCATCGGATTGTTGATCGAGGGACACGTTCAGTATCAATTTATGAATATCGAGCAGATCGAGAAGTTCTACTCGGCATTCTACCCTAATTGGAAGCGAGAGGCATACTACGAGTTGATGAGCCGTTTGCAGGTAGCACCTCACCAGCGCATCAACCGCATGTCGTGCGGACAGCGTTCGCAGGTCGCCTTGGGACTTATTCTCGCACAGGATCCCGAGGTACTCGTTCTCGACGACTTCTCGCTCGGATTGGACCCGGGCTATCGTCGTCTTTTCGTAGACTACTTGCGCGAATATGCCAAGGCAGAGGACAAGACCGTATTCCTCACCTCGCACATCATTCAGGATATGGAGCGTCTGATCGACGACTGTATCATTATGGATTATGGTCGTATCTTGGTGCAGACTCCTGTAAACACATTACTCAACGACTTCCACCGCTACACAGCTACCGTAGCCGATGGTTTCAAGCTCAACCAGACCGAAGGACTCTACAATCCATCTGTTGTTCGCAACACGTTGGAGGTATTCTCGATGCGTCCTGAGGAGGAGGTTCGTGCAATGTTGTCGAAAGAGGGACTTTCGGAGGTCGCTGCCGAGAAGGTTAATTTGGAGGATGCATTTATTGGTTTAACTGGAAAATATTAGAATTATGATACGAGCCATATTTTACAAAGAGTGGATTAAAACCAGATGGTACCTGTTGCTTGCACTCGTAGCATCGGTAGGATTCTCAGGCTTCGCAATGTTGCGTCTTTCGCGCGCTATGTCGCTCAAGGGCGCAGTCCATATTTGGCAGGTAATGATTGATCGCGATGCTATCTTCATCGACTTCATTCAGTATCTCCCACTGATTCTCGGTTTGGGACTTGCCGTGGTGCAGTTTTTCCCTGAGATGCAGCACAAGTCGTTCAAGCTCACATTGCACTTGCCAATCAAGGCTACCACAGCCGTTACTTCGATGTTGGTATACGGAGCAACAATGCTGATTTGCACATTCATCCCTGCACTCCTTATCAAGTTCTGCTACTTGCAAGGCGTTATGGCACCGGAGTTGTGGCAGCGCATTCTCTGCTCGTCGGCACCTTGGTATATGGCAGGTCTGGCAGCATATTTCCTCACCGCTTGGATTGCATTGGAGCCAACCTGGAGTCGTCGCGTAATCGACGGTGTAGTTGCGTTATTGTTCATCCGCATCTACCTACAGCCTGCAAAGCCTGAGGCTTACAACGACTTTATGCCGTTGCTTACCATCGTTACACTGATGTTACCATTGCTCTCGATGTTGTCACTCACCCGATTCCGTGACGGACGACAGGATTAACACACTTAAAATCGATTATGACTATGTTACGAATAAGCAAAATATTTTTCTGGGCAATGGTTGCCGTAATATTGGCATGGCAGTTGCCTTGGCTCTACAACTTCTTCTTTGGCAAGTCGACTAAGGCTCCGTTCACGATGTACAGCTGCGTCGTTAATGATTTCGCTGTATTGGATTTCAACGATAAGGATATCATCTACAAGGATCTCTCGGGCAACAACTACACCGAGGCGCAGTTCGACAGCATTCTGCCTATGTTCTACTGCCGTCAGCTGATGGCCGATGGTCGTTTCCCTGCCTCGATCAATGGCAAGGAGCTCAATCCTTACCACGTGCAGATGTCTAACTTCCATGTTCGCTACTCGCCTGCCGACATCAACAAGCCGAAGATCGGTCTCTATGCACTTATGGAGTCTATGTCGGGACGTGTCGATTTGCAGATGCCCGACGATGTGTTCCGCATCACCGACGAGCGCATTGAGTTTATCGATATGGAGAGTAACACCATCAACGAGGAGAAGAGCAAGCGTTTCACAGACGTTATGCTCCGCAAGGGTTTCAAGTTCCCTGCAACATACCTTTCGGGAAATGCAACTGACCGCAAGGAGTACGACGAGGGTTATGTAATTCTCGACGCTGAACACAAACTCTTCCACCTCAAGATGACAAAGGGTCGTCCATACTGCCGTGCAATCGAGACACCTGTCGATATGACACCAAAGGTGCTCTACATCACCGAGTTCTCGACACACGATATGCTGGCACATGTGGTTGATACCAACAACAACGTATGGGTTGTTAAATTCCCTTCGTATGAGGTTGTAAAAACCGGTATTCCATCGTTCGATCCTGACACCGAGTCGATGCTCATCATCGGTAATATGATCGATTGGACCGTAGGTATCGCAGACAGCCAGACTTCGCGCTACTACGCTATCGATGCCGAGACATTGGCATTGTTGAAGGAGCACACATACGACACTCCTGACACCTCGATCAAGGGCTTGACTTTTGCATCGCAGAACGACGAGTTCATCCGCCCTCGCTTCGAGTAGTGATTTAACATTAAGGTCTCGCCTTCGGGTGAACCTCCAAATAAGATACCCGCTCTTCCGACGAGAGGAGCGGGTATCTTATGTTATTTGGTTGCAACTCAATTGTACAACTCTAATTACTCTCGGCAGTCTTACCGTTCAAGCGTTTGAGAATTGGCCAAAGCGCAAGTGTGGCAAGGACGAATGTAGCGGTTGTTATCGATGCCAACAACACCTCGCCATAGATCCAATATCCAACCGAGAACATAGCCGAATAGACCGATGCGCAAGCCATTGTCATTGCCAACAAACCCCACGCGATATCGTGACGCGAAGTGCGAATCTTCGACTGGAATTCTGCGCACTTGTCAGGGTCGGTTGGTTTGGTGAGCAAGGTAACGCTAACCCACGAGATGGTGGTGATTACTATACCTATAATTAACTTATGCCATGCGAGTAGCTCCGGAAGATCCAAGTGCGGATATACCAATTCGAGGAACACCGCTACCAAGAACGATACAATCATTGCCGTAATCTCGCTCCAAGCATTGATACGCATCCAGAACCAACGCAACAGGTAAATTAAGCCCGTGCCTGCTCCAATCTGCAGAATAAGATTAAATACTGTACCTGCCGAGATAAGGTATGGCGAAATGAGGGCGGTTGCTATTACCAGCATCACCACCGACACGCGGCCCACCAAGATAAGTTCCTTCTCGCTCGCATCGGGGCGTACAAAACGCTTCCAGAAGTCGTTTGCAATATAGTTGGAGCCCATCGAGAGATGTGCAGCCACAGTCGAGAAGAGAGCTCCCATCATCGCTGCTGCGACTACACCGAGCCACCCTTTTGGTACGAAGGTCAGCATAGCAGGATATGCGACATCGCCCTTGATGAGCGAAGGATCGATATTCGGGAATGCCTCCTGCAACGATGCCAGATCGGGGAAGACTATAAGCGACGCAAAAGCTGTAAGATACCAAGGCCAAGGACGAATGGCGTAGTTCACAACTTGATAGAGTACCGAACCACCTACGCAGTCGTTCTCGCTCCTGGCCGAAAGCATACGTTGTACAATATAGCCACCGCCACCAGGCTCGCTACCCGGATACCATACATTCCACCACTGCACAGCAATCGGAATTATGAAGACCGCAACAAAGAGGTCCATATTGCGTATGTCGGGGAAGAAGGACATATGCTCCCTCACAACCGGATGTTCCATCATTGCGGTAAATCCGCCAACCTCGGGCAGATTTATGGCATAATACATACCCACGACAGCTCCCACCATAATTACAAGGAAGAGGAACAGGTCGGTATATATCGAGCCACGAAGACCCCCCAAAGCTGAGTAGATAACCGAAGCAACGCAGGTGATGATAATCACCGTCCATTGGTCCACACCGAAAAGTACCTGACCAATCTTGATGGCTGCAAGCATAACAATACCCGTGCTTATCACGTTAAATATAAAGCCAAGATATATCGAGCGGAACGCACGCAGAAAGGCTGCAGCCTTGCCCGTATAGCGTAGCTCGTAGAATTCGATATCGCTCTTAGCACCCGAGCGAACCCACAATTTCGAGTAGACAAAGACGGTCAGCATACCCGTAAGCAGGAATGCCCACCATTTCCAATTCTCGCCGAGGTTGGAGTTACGAATATACTCGGTAAACATATTGGCCGAGTTTGTCGAGGTCGAGGCAGCGCACATCGATATTCCGATTAGCCACCAAGGCATCGAACGGCCCGAAAGGAAGAAGTCGGAGGCGCTTTTGGAGGCTCTACGCGAGCACCACAACGCGATACCGAACATCAACACAAAGAAGAGAACTATAACAATCCAATCAATGGTATTCAGTAGCATAAGTTTTATCTTTTAACGGTTTCAAATATTAGGTCGCAGTATCCACACTCTCTACACTCTCTGTCGCAATGACCTACCCGTTCTGCCCAATCGTGCGGGAAGCGAGTGTTGTCGAGAGCTACGCCGTGACGTGCAAAGGCAGGAGCAAAGCCCGGCTCCAAAAGGTCGAGGATATTTCCCTTGTATGAGCCTTGCGTATAGGCATCGACCACCAATCGCATTCGTGAGTGTTGGCGCGTAGCGA
>JAZNHC010000053.1:0-21466 GCA_045576755.1 Alistipes sp. | reverse complement strand
TGATAATTGTTTCACTCTTTTTTGCCATCTCTATTTTTTACGGTTTTTCAGAATGGTTTGTGTTAGATTAAAGTGATATGTTGCGCCGACCGATATCGACACGCTATTTGCAAATGAGTTGTATGCCGCTACTGCGTGCAGGCGCAAATCGCGGCTCTCGCGCAGCGGGAAGTAGTGAATACCGCAACCTGCATACCAATACTTCGGACAGAGCGAGTTGTCGGTAGGGATAAACCACACATCATCCTCGTAACCGAAGAGGTCGCTATTGTAGTTCTCGTAGCCACCCTTGACAAACGCCTCGACCTTGTCCTTGTAGTTGTAAAGCAGCTGTCCGCTGATGCTCCACTCCTGATTGAAGAAGCGTTTTACTGACGATGCACGATTCATATAATCGACCTCGATGGTGAAATCTCCCACTGAGAATGAGTTGCCGAGTGCGATGAGGTTGATAAACTTTCCACGCTCATACTCCACGAAGTTCGTGGACCAGATTGGCGAGAAACAGCCATATTCGCCACTCCAATAGAGCGAGTAGACGAATAGTTTTGATGCGAAAGGTCGCTCGCCGAATGGCGAAGTGCCGAATTGGAAGCGCAGCCAAGTACTCTCATCTTTGGTGGTGTAGTTTACCTCGCCACCCCACTGATAGATAGCCATCTTGTGCCAGAATGGCGACACTAGCGAGGTGTGGACATCGACATCGTAATAGTCCAACTCCCAAGTACCTATCGCCAACATATCCTTACCGACGGTAAAGCCGAACTGCCCCACCTGATACGAGAGAGTGAGCCAGTCGATAAAATCGACATCATCGGAGCGAAAAGCGTTCTCATAGAGAGCTTTGCTCGAAGCCCAATCGCTTGAAAACCAGTGACCCGCAAATGAGTAGGAGAAATCTCCTACCGAGCCGTCAAGGAATGTGTAGAGTGATGAATTTCCGAAATCGAAACCACGGTAGCCACCTTTGATAGGTGCGTACGGATTAACATCGAAACGGGGTGTTACGACAAAGTCGGGAATGCGACTATCGGCATTAGCCTCTTGTGAATAAGTACAGAAGTAGCAAAGTATTGCTACAAGCAGTGCCAATCCTCTTCTCATCTTCCATACAAAAAATCAAATGGTTCAGGGTACAAATATATAAATAAATTCAGAATTCAAAATTCAAAATGCAAAATTATGGTTTAAAATTATAAATTTTTAGGGATAAAAGCGAAATAATGGAGCTTGTCGCAGTAGCTATGCTCCCTCACAATGACAATGACGATTAGATTTTTTTTTGCACTTATCAGAATAAGTTGCTATATTTGCGTTGCAGTCCTCGGATTGCAGACATATTAGAAAGTGTTTTTCGAAGTCCTAAGCAGAAAATGTGGAAGTTTTCATAAGAGAGGGCAAACGAACAGCACTCATTTCTTGTATATATGCTATTGGTATGCTCTATGCCAATGTGTTGCTATATACAGGTGTGGGGCATTGTAGCGTTTATTCTCTTATAGGTAATTCCACAACCTTCTGCTTGATAAACGAAAATCAACCTCACACTTTCTTTTTTATAATAACCGCACATTCGGGGTTGGTGGGCAGAAAAGTTAAATGTTATGAAAAAAGCATTACTTATTGTGTGTGCAGTTGTATGTTCGTTGTCCTTTTCGTCAGCGCAGCAATCTTCGGAACAAGTTTCCAAACTGAAACAATCTCTTAAATCTATTGATTGGACTCCTAAATACAAAGGAGAAGTCAATATCGGTTATGCTATTGCAGGTAATAAATTTCGTTGGGACTACGAATATACTGATAGTGATGGAGATTACGAAAGTGGAAGCGAAGGAATAATGAAGACTGTATTTTCTCGCCCATTGATTGAAACTATACATGGAATTGAAATTGGTCCATACTTTTTTGTCGGTGCAGGTGTTGGTTTGCAGTATTATTGTGGCAAGGTTAAAGAAGCAAAAGAGTGGTTTGCGGCAACAGAAGCTATATACAATAAAACCAATCGATGGAATACTATAATGCTTCCTATCTTTGCAAGTATTAAATTTAAGTATCCTATTAATGACAAATTTACTCCATTCTTAAATCTCGGACTTGGAGGAACTGTTTGTTGTACTTCTTCTTTTAACTACGAAGATACTCAATCTATTCAGAGTGTAATAGGTGAAGCATCAATAAAAAACCGAGGAGGATTCTATTGCGACTTTGGAGCTGGAATTCATTATAAGTCACTCAATTTTGGCATAGGATTACAACATCAAGGCTTCAAGATGGTCGTTCAAGAAAGTCTTGCTTATAGCGATTATAACAACGAAAAAATTGGCTATAAAGAGATTCTTAAAACCAAAATCAACTCTTTCTATGTAAAAGTGGGTGTCAATTTCTAATAAAATGAGTTTATGAAAAATATATTAAAATTTAGTTTTACTATTTTAATAGCAATATGTTGCTTCGCTTGTGATAAGCATGATATAGACGGCAACGAAGGTAAAAATGGTAAAGACGATGTTTATTATGCAAGATTTGAAGCTACCACGAATAGCACTTATATTGATCATTATGGTATTTCATTCGGAAAAATTAGCTATCGAGGGCAAACTGTGCAGTCTATCTCAACAACCTTAGGACCTGCGACAAAAGGTGCAAAAGCATATATAAGTGCTACACCTGCAAATAGAGTTGCTATTTACATTAGTAAAAATGGGGGACCATACGAATTAAAAGCAACAGGAACTTCTACTGCTAGTTATACTGTTAATTTTTAAATTAAAATCGCCTCGCAGATTTTCCTGCGAGGCGATACCTATAATTGTCAATTCGTCAATTCTCAATTGTCAATTATCAATTTGCGAAGGTATTTTGCCGTGTGGCTCTTTTTGCACTTGGCAACCTCGCTTGGGGTGCCTGTGACGATGATCTTGCCACCTGCCTCGCCACCCTCGGGTCCGAGGTCAATAATGTGGTCGGCAACCTTGATAACATCGAGGTTGTGCTCGATAACGATAACCGTATTTCCCTTGTCCACTAACTTGTTAAGCACGCCAATCAGGCAGCGTATATCCTCGAAATGTAAGCCCGTAGTCGGCTCGTCAAGGATATAGAGCGTGCGCCCCGTGTCGCGCTTCGACAACTCTGCCGAGAGCTTTATGCGCTGGCTTTCACCACCCGACAAGGTGGTGCATGGTTGTCCGAGCGTGAGGTAGCCCAAGCCGACATCTTGAATCGCTTTCAGCTTCTGATGAATGGTCGGAATATGCTCGAAGAAATCAACCGCTATATTTACGGTCATATTAAGTATATCGTTGATACTCTTGCCCTTATAGCGCACCTCCAAAGTTTCCTTGTTGTAGCGGTTTCCGCCACACCCCTTGCACTGCACATAGACATCGGGCAAAAAATTCATCTCGATAGTCTGCACGCCTGCACCTCGGCACTCCTCGCAGCGACCACCCTTCACGTTGAACGAGAAACGCCCCGCCTTAAAACCTCGCACCTGCGCATCTGGCGTAGCCTCGAACAGCTTGCGAATATCGGCAAAGACATTCGAGTATGTTGCAGGGTTTGAGCGTGGTGTGCGACCAATAGGCGACTGATCAACCACGACGAGTTTGTCGATATACTCCAAGCCCTCAATAGTATCGTACTCAAGCGGTTGTGCGTATGAGCGATAGAGCTTGTGCGACAAAACGGGAACTAATGTGCCATTCACAAGCGACGATTTCCCCGAGCCGCTAACGCCCGTAATGCAGATAAGTTTTCCGAGCGGAAATTCTACATCCACATCTTTGAGATTATTGCCACGTGCGCCACGAATTACAAGGCTTTCGCCACTACCCTTTCGCAACTCTTGCGGTATCTCTATAGTTCGGCGCCCCGTCAGATAATCAGCTGTATAGCCCTGTGAATTTAATATCTCGCTATAGGTGCCTGCAGCCACGATATGTCCTCCTCGCCTACCCGCTTTCGGACCGATATCAACGATATAATCGGCAGCGCGCATCATATCTTCGTCGTGCTCCACCACGATTACCGAGTTTCCGGCATCTCGCAGCGCCTTAAGCGTGTTGATCAAACGCTCGTTGTCGCGTTGATGCAATCCGATGCTCGGCTCGTCGAGGATGTAGAGAACATTTACAAGCTTTGAGCCTATCTGTGTGGCGAGTCGAATACGCTGACTCTCTCCGCCCGACAAGGTGCGTGAGGCGCGACCAAGCGAGAGGTACCCCAAGCCTACATCGGTTAAAAATTGTAGTCGTTCACGAATCTCTTTCAAGATCTCACGCGCAATCTTTAACTCTTTCTCTGTCAGTTCTTTTTCTATGTCTTTGAACCACTCTTGCAAACGCAATATGGAGATAGCCGAGAGTTCGGCAATGTTTTTACCTGCAATGCGGAAATGGAGGGCATTCTCCTTCAGGCGAGAACCACCGCAGAGTGAACATTTGTGGTACGCTACAAATTGTTCACGCCACTTTTCGCCCTTGCGCCCACTGTCGTCGTCAATCTTCGAATTGATATACTCTGCCACTCCTTCCCACGAACGCATCTGTCGGCTTCGCCCCGACACGTATTCCGAAACCTCAATCAGCATCGGTTCGTCGTCGCCGTAAAGAATTGCGTTTAGACCCTCTTCCGAGATTGTTCCGAGTGGGTCGTCTAATGTGAAATCGTAACGTTTGCCGAGGGCTTCGAGTGTTGCGAATAGTACATTCTCGCGTCCCTTACCGAGCGGTGCGACACCACCTTCGCGGAGTGATAGTCGTTCGTCGGGAATCACTTTCTTGATGTCAAAAACAGCCTCTTCGCCAAGCCCGTTGCATCGCGGACAAGCGCCCTTAGGCGAGTTAAACGAGAAGGTGAACGGCTCGGAGTCTTCGAATGCTATGCCTGTGGTCGGGCACATCAGGTGTCGCGAATAGTGGCGAATTTCGCCTGATTCGTAGTCGTGAATTGCCATCTGACCCTTGCCGTGACGCATTGCTTCGCGCAGGGATGTCATAATGCGGTCACGAGCCTCTTCGCGTGCAGTCATTCTGTCCACAACCAACTCGATGGAGTGGGTCTTGTAGCGGTCAAGTTGTTCTCCGCCCGTGAAGTCGCGAATTACGCCGTCGATACGTGCATATATGTATCCTTTGCGAAGGAATGAGTCGAAAAGCTCGCGGTAGTGACCTTTACGCTCGCGAATTACGGGAGCTAAGAAGGCGATTTTGCGCCCAGTATAGTCACGCAGGATCAAATCGGCTATCTGGTCATCCGAGTAGTGCGCCATCTCCTCGCCCGTGGCAGGAGAGTACGCTCGCGAGGCTCTTGCAAAGAGAAGTCGCAGGAAGTCGGCAATCTCGGTTACCGTACCTACGGTAGAACGGGGGTTGCGATTGGTGGTCTTCTGCTCGATGGCTACCACGGGCGATAATCCCGAGATTTTATCGACGTCAGGGCGTTCCATTGTGCCGATATACTGTCGTGCATACATCGACAATGTCTCCATATAGCGACGCTGTCCTTCGGCATAGATTGTGTCGAAGGCGAGTGATGATTTGCCCGAGCCGGATAGACCCGTGATAACGACCAATGCGTTGCGGGGTATTTCGAGGTTGATATTCTTGAGGTTGTGAACTCGCGCTCCCTCTATTTTGATCTTATCCTCCATGGCTTTTACTCTTTAATTGAAAGCAGAGAATAGAAAAAATCGTGCAAAGAAATTACCTCGATAAGGTCGCAGAAACAGATGGCAACAATGACTGCAATGAATATTTTGATAAATCCTTTGCCCCAATTTGCCATATAGTGAGAAGCTACGAATGAACCTATCATATTGCCGATGCCGTGAACGATACCGAAGATGTAATTAACCTCGCCCATATACATAAACACGGCTAAGGAGAATGGTGTGGCAAGCAAAATAACAAACCCCTTAATTGCATTCGCTGTTACCAAATCCATTCGCATAACCCAGAGTGTAATGGCAAGAATCAGGTAACCGATGCCGATGTAGATGAAGCCGCCGTAAAAACCGATTAGCAGAAACCATAGGTAGTGCAGCGGTTTGATTTCGAAATTGCTTCCCTCCTTAATTTTGATTCGCTGATCGAAGAGAAGATATAGCATAATGATAAGCAGAATTGCTCCAAAGCAGATCTTAAACACCTCGTCGGTCATGTGGTGAGAGACTAAGGCTCCGGCAATGTTGCCAATGATTACGGGAATGGATAGTAGAAATCCATGCTTGAGGTCGAAGGCTTTCTTGCGAATAAAAGTAAGTGAGGCGGCGAGATTCTGCATAAGTACTACTATGCGGTTCGTGCCGTTGGCGATGTGAATTGGCAGACCAAAGGCCATAAACATAGTCATCGTGATAATCGAACCTCCTCCTGCGAGGGTGTTGATTATGCCGACAAGAGTTCCTGAAAGTAGCAGAACTACAACTATGTGCCAATCCATCATTTTCCTGACCTTTTCGCTTTAGAGCGACAAAGGTAGCAAAATAAACGGAAAACGAAAAGCGGAAAACGGAAAACTTTTAGTTTTTCGGTCTGCGCTTGGAGTGGGAAAACGGACCCGGCACTGCGGAGCGAGAGCAGAGGCCGCTTGCAGGCTATGCCGAGCCGCGAGAAGGAAAAAGCCACGGAACGGGGCTATAACGGAAAACTTTTGTCAGCCATTAGCTGTTTTGAGCGTTCTCATTATGCTTAAAATCTCGCAACGGGAGCGGCGTCAAGGGTTGCAAATTCCCCTTTCAAATACTTGTAATATCCCGCTACGGCAATCATTGCAGCGTTGTCGGTTGTGAATCGGCGTTCCGGTATAAATGTGCGCCAACCTCGCTTTTTACCCTCGGCTGCAATGCGCTCTCTAAGGAGCGAATTTGCTGCTACTCCACCACCTATTGCAATGTCCGAAATGCGATAGTGCTTTGCTGCCTTAACGAGTCGCTCTGTGAGTATATCTACAACGGTGTGGAGTATTGCTGCACATAGGTCTGCCTTGTGTTCCTCGATGAAATTGGGGTTCTCGGCTACTGCATCACGCAGTGTGTATAGGAAGGATGTTTTTAGACCGGAAAACGAGAAATCGAACTCTCCGATACGAGGCTTTGCGAACTTGAAAGCGTCGGGATTTCCCTCCTTTGCGAGGGCATCAATAACGGGTCCTCCAGGGTATGGCAATCCCATAACCTTGGCGCATTTGTCGAGAGCTTCGCCGGCGGCATCATCAATGGTCGAACCTATAATCTCCATATCGAAAGGCGAGTTTACCTTTACAATCTGGGTGTGACCTCCGCTGACCAAAAGGCAGAGGAATGGGAAGTTTGGGTGTTCGCACTCTTTGTCGGGCATATTCACGAAGTGTGAGAGGATGTGTCCGTGCAGGTGGTTCACCTCTACCAATGGTATGTTGTTGGCAATTGCCAATCCCTTGGCAAATGATGTGCCGACCATCAACGAACCAAGTAGGCCTGGCCCGCGAGTGAAGGCAATAGCATCGATTTTGTCGGGTGTCACACCTGCGTCGCGCAGTGCCGCATCTACCACAGGCACAATATTTTGCTGGTGTGCACGTGAGGCAAGTTCAGGAATAACACCGCCGTAGCGTTCGTGTACTGCTTGTGAAGCGATGATGCTCGAAAGCAGTGTTGTGTTTTGTAAAACCGCCGCAGAAGTGTCGTCGCACGACGATTCGATGCCAAGAATAATGATTTCGTTATTCATAATAATTTTGCCGTTTTAGCTCTTTTTTTGGTTCTTTGTTTGCATCTTTTGCAAAATATAGTTACCTTTGTAAGTTATTATATAACTTATGAGGCGTAAAATGCCGAAAATGAGAACAAAACCGTGCGCAAAGTTATAAAAATATCGTTAATGCTGTTATCTGCAATAGCCATATTGCTGATAATTTTTTCGGTGTTGCCGGCATTATTGTTCTCGGTTCCTGCTATTCAAAACGCAACTATTGATCGTGCGGCTGAGTATGCAAGTAAGTATCTTAGTGCCAGAGTTAAAGTTGGCGAAATTACCGTCGGCGTGTTTAATCGTGTAGTTGTACGTGATTTCTATGTAGAGGATTTCGATGGCGATACCCTACTCTATGTTAAGCGTGCCGATGCGACTGTTGGTCCGATCTCTTCCTTGCTGAAGAAAAATCTGGTTTTGCGTACCGGAAAGATTAGTGGAGGTAAGTTTATCCTCCGCGAGACGGATCGTGATACGTATAATGTGAAAGAGATCACGGACCAACTTATCAATCGAAATCGAAAGAGTTCGTTCCGTATGGATATTGGTGAACTTGCCGGTACTGATATTGAATTTAGATTGCATCGAAAAGACGATCCTCGCGATGAGGGTATCGACTTTGCCAATATGTACCTCTTAGGCATAGATGTAAAGATGGAAGACTTTGTAGTCTTGGGTGGTGGTATTGTGAAGAGCGATATTACGTCGTTGTCGTTTATGGAGCGCACGGGATTCAAATTGAAAGATATGAATGGTCGCTTCGAGGTGAACAATGGAAAGATAAGGATTGATAAAGCCAGACTCAGAAGCGAACAGAGTGATATATCTCTTGATTATTTGTTGCTTGACGGTAAAAATTGGCTCGAGTACAGAGATTTTATCAATAAAGTACCTATTGTGTGCCATGTGTCGCGCAGTATGGTTTCGTCGGAGGATGTGGGTTATTTTGCGCCATCCATTTGGAAATGGAAAACGGTAGTCTACAATACGGATGCAATTATGGATGGTACTGTAGCGGACTTTACCGGACGACTTGACCATCTCGAATTGGAAAATGGCGGAGAGTTGCGCGGAACTGCTAATGTGAAAGGTCTTGTTGATGTTGAAAATACAGATTTCAAAATTGAAGTCGAGAGGTTGGATGCATCAACGAATGAAATTACTTACCTGCTGAATAATATTGCCGAAGTTTCGTTTGATAGGGGCGATGTGATGAAATACCTTGATCGCATAGGTCGCGTGAATGCGTCTGGCTCGTTCAATGGAACTATACGTGATTTCCAGGCGGAGGCTCGAGCTTTTGTGGCGAGCGGAGGCGTTGTGGAGCTGAACTGCAATATGAAAAATCCGATTCAAGGTCGCAAGGAGATCGAGATCAATAGCGCCTCTGTGAAAAATTTCAGCGTCGATCATCTGTTGCTCAATAATAAGTTTGGCGAGGTTACGGCATCGTTGGCGGGTAATGCCGAGATTGGCGGAGGTGATGCGCCATATTTTGACACGGTAGTATCCATCGATGGTGCGGAGTTGTTTGGTTACAATCTGTGTGGAGCAAATATAGCAGCGAATACGGAGGGAGGATCGGTGCGTTTGAATGTGGAGATTCAGGATCGTGCACTGGTTGCTCATACGCTTTTGCCGATTGTAGTCGATTGGTCGGACGGTCCGGATATAAGATATTCGGGAAATCTGCGAATAGACCACGCAGATCTGCACGCGATGAATATAAATCGCAGAGACTCGATCTCAGTGTTGAGTGGTAGTCTGTGTGTGAATGTTCACGGCTCAACGTTGGATAATATGAATGGACGAGTTGTCATCTCTGATGCCAAGTATATCTCGACCAAGGATAGAGCGTGTGTAGTGACTGAGCCGTTGGTGGCGAAGATATCCAGCAAAGGCAAAAGACGTAAAATCAATATCAAATCCAATTTTGCAGATATCGATTTTGATACTTCGATGGCATATAAGGATGTGGTATATGATCTAAAACATCTGCTTGTTCCGTATGCTCCGAATCTCTATAAAGAATCAGAGCGAGGTGCCTATGCCTCCCATTTGGTTCAGAACGAAAATAATGGGGCTGAATTGACTGTTGTGACGAAGGAATCGCTTAGTTCGTTGCTTGCCTGCATAAGTGACGGATTGTCGGTTGCGAAGAACTCGGAGGTCAAGATGACGATGCGCCCATCCAAAAACCTCTTTAACGCGAGTGTAAAATCGGAGTATATAGAGTACAATAACAATCTCGCGACCAGAGTCAATGTTTCGGTTAAGAAGGATAAGGATTCGTTGATGACCGCGCTCTCTACACGAGACCTCTATGTCGGAGTGCTCTATATGCCGGCTGCAAATATCTTCGGAGGTATTCGAGATAACAAAATCAGTCTCAATGCAAACTTCAACGACGCATTGCAGGCATTTAGCGGGCAGCTCTCTGCCGATATGTCGATTTCGCGCAGAAACAATCGCCCGAACTTTACCATAAAACTCAATCCGTCGCATTTGGCGAAGGATAAAAATAAGTGGGATATAACGACTGACGGAATCCGTATCGACTCTTCGCGAATAGATGTGAATAGATTCTATGTGCGCAATGAAACTCAGAAGTTGCTTGTCGATGGTGTGATATCGCCAAATGACAACGATTCGCTCTATGTGGAGATGAAGGATTTTTCGTTGTCGCCGGTTACGCAAATCACTCAAAAGATAGGATATGTCATAGATGGCTATGCTAACGGTTACGCAACAATCCATTCGGCAATGAAGGACACCCGTATCAATGCGCGTATCGGAATGGATAGCGTCGATATTAGCGGTATGAGGGTACCCGACTTGGATTTGATATCAAAGTGGGATTTTGGATCAAACCAGGCGAAACTGAATATCTACACCCGTCGTAACGGAGTCAATGTTGCGAATGGTTACTTTATGCCTTCGAAGCTGAAGTACCTTGTCGGATTGGATGTGAAAGGTGTGGACATGGGAATTCTTGACCCTATGTTGAAAGGAATTATCACGGATACGGCGGGTAGTGCCGATATCAATGTTAAGTTGGAGGGCGAAAGGCGTAGGGCCGAGCTTTCGGGCAATATAAAAGTTCACGGATTGGCAACTACCATCGATTACACCAAGTGCAGGTATCATTCAACCGTGGACGAGATAAATGTCAATGTCAAGAATAATGTGTTTAAGGCGGATACTATACCGGTGGCGGATGATGCCGAGGGTAAGGGTGTGGCAACATTGGAGTTTTCGCTCGAACATCTGTATAACATCAAGTACAACGTGGGCATCAAGGTAAATGCAATGCAGGTGTTGAATACTACGGTGCAGGATAATAGTATGTTCTATGGCTCGGTGTACGCATCGGGAGTCGGAAGTATCAACGGCGATAAATCGGGTGTTAAGATGGTATTCAATGCTACCAGCGAAGATGACTCAAAATTCTTTATGCCGCTTACGAGTGACGACCAGGTTGCAATGCCTAAATATGTCAGCTTTGTTACACCTCGTCCAATAGAGAAGGGATACACAGAGATCGACTCGCTGATAAGCCGTCGTAAACGTCGTATGACAGGAAGCGTGCCTATGGATTTGCAGATGACGCTTGATGTACGCCCTAATGCCGAGGTGCAGTTGGTTATCGATCCTACAGTTGGTGATATCATCAAGGGTACCGGCGAGGGTAAATTCGATATGCACTACAACTCGCTGACCGAGGCATTTGAAATGCAGGGAACATATATGATAAAGAAGGGAAGTTACCTATTTACCCTGCAGAATGTTATTAACAAGCGATTTGAGATTCAGCCAGATTCGGAGGTGAGATGGAGCGGTGATCCGTTGGATGCAACCCTTGACATCAATGCTGTCTACAAACTCAAGACATCGTTGCAGCCACTCCTTGTAGGTTCGCTGACGAGCACCAAACAGTCCTCGCGAGCGGTGCCTGTCGAGTGCTATATCCATTTGACGGACAAACTTATGCATCCTTCGATTGAATTCGATATTTCGGTGCCAAGTGCCGACTCGGAGGTTCAGAGCATCATTAACAGTGCGTTGGCAACTCCCGAGAGTATGGCGCAACAGTTTGCTTACTTGATAGTTACCAACAACTTTATATCGGAGACTACCAATTCATTTACCTCGTCACTCGGAGCATCCGCAACTGTGGCTACAGGAATGGAGCTGTTGTCGAATCAGTTGAGTAACTGGTTCTCCAATGAGAGTGACAGAATTATAATGCGCTATCGTCCGCGTACGCCAATGCTCAGCGACGAGGTCGATTTCGGTTTTTCGAAGGGGCTAATCAATAATAGACTGCTTGTCGAGGTCGAAGGTAACTATATTGTGGATAAGACACAGGTGGTAAATGCTAACTCCAACTTTACGGGCGAGGCATACCTGACTTGGATTATCGATAACGACGGTTCGTTGCGCTTGAAAGGCTTTACACATACGATAGACCGATTTGACGAGAATCAGGGTTTGCAAGAGACAGGTCTCGGAATCTATTTCAGCGAAGAGTTCAATAATGCAAAGGATTTGAAAGAGCGATTGAAGAATCGTTTCAGAAAGAGGGAACCGGACTCGATTCGGGTAGCAAAACGCGAAAAGAAGAGAAAAAACAATAGTAAATAACAAACTAAATAAATTTTAAAAACTTAAACATTATGATTAAATTTTTGCAGGCCGCAACAGAAGAGGCGGTAAAGACAGGTGCGGATTTAACCGCAGCAGCTAATGAAACACTTCAGGCAACAGCTAAGGACATGTCACTTTGGGAGATGTTTAATGCTGGAGGTTGGTTGATGTGGGTTTTGCTCCTATTGGGTGGTATCGCTATCTTCATTTTTGTCGAGCGTTTTGTCGCTATTCAGCGCGCTTGTCGTCTCGACATCAACTTTATGCACCGCATCCGCGACTATGTAGTTGATGGAAACGTTAAGGGTGCGTTGGATTACTGCCACAATTACAACACCCCTATTGCTCGAATGATTGAGAAGGGATTGGGCCGTTTGGGTCGTCCAATGAGCGATGTTCAGGGTGCAATCGAGAACGTTGCCAACTTGGAGGTTTCGAAGTTGGAGAATGGTCTTCCATTCCTGGCAACTATTGCAGGTGGTGCTCCTATGATCGGATTCTTGGGTACAGTACTCGGTATGGTGCAGACATTTATGGATATGTCGAATGCTGGTGGTACAGTCGATATGGCACTCCTTTCGGGTGGTATGTATGTAGCTATGGTTACTACTGTTGGTGGTTTGATCGTAGGTATTCCTGCCTATTTCGGCTACAACTACTTGGTTGCACGTATCGAGAAGTTGGTATTCCGTATGGAGGCTAACTCGATTGCATTTATGGATATATTGAATCAACCAGCTCAAAAATAGTAGATTATGGCGATTAAAAAAGGCTCAAAGGTTGATAAGTCATTCTCCAATTCGGCAATGACTGACCTGATGTTCCTGTTACTGATTTTTATGCTCATTGCAACAACCCTCATCAATCCTAATGCGTTGAAGTTGGAGTTGCCTAAGAGTTCCAATCAGTTGAAGGATAAGGCTATTACCACAGTTTCCATCAAGATGGAGAGAAACGGATATTCATACTACGTAGAGCTCGACAAGGTTAGTGGACTTGAAGATCTGGAGCGAGCATTGAGAGCTCGTTTGCAGGGTCAGGAACACCCTACCGTGTCGTTGCACTGCGACAAGAAGATTCCGGTTGAACAGGTTGTCAATGTGATGAATATAGCCAAACAAAATAAGTATAAGTTGATACTTGCGACGCAAGCTAATTAGCAAACTTTGAGAATATGAATTCTAAACAATTTGGATATATCTCTGCAGCATTGTATGTGGCAGTGGTTGCATTGTTGCTCTATTTTTGTCGTATATCCGCACATGAGAGAAAGCCGGATACCGACGTGCTGTATATCGAGATGGAGGAGATTATGGAACCTCGCAAGCAGATAAAGAGCAATATGAAGGTTGCTCCAAGTCATGATAATCCATCAATGCGCGACAACACTCGTCAAGTTTCCGGTACAGATCAGGAAACCCGTACTGTCAATCAGCGCGCTTTGTTCCGAATGACTAAGGATGGCTCTGACGACCAAGTAAATGCCGGAAATCTCCGAGCTCAGGAGGGAGAACAAACAAGTGCGAAAGGTGATGGTGGAGGCTATAATGCTATCGGAAATCCACAGATGGACGAAGGCTTGGTTGGACGTGGTATAATAGGAACAATGCCAAAACCGCAGTTTCCTAACGTTAATGAAGGCGGAATAGTGCGTATCAGAGTAGTTGTTAATAAGGAAGGTAGAGTTGTTAGTGCCAGATTCGAGCCGAAAGGTTCTACAACACAGAAGGCCGAATTGATAAATGCTGCCCTTCAAGCTGCTCGAAAGACAAGATTTTCCGAGGCTCAGGCTGTTAGTCAAGGTGGTGTAATTTCTTACAAGTTTACGTTAAGGTAATATTTTGAGTATGCTAAACATATTACGAGCACTCCTATGTGTTGTTGTCTGCTCTCTTGCAGTGGTTTTGCCACTGCAAGCAGCGGAACAGCAGACGGGAGGAGCTCGTCTGACATTCGATCAGAGCGAGTGCGATTTGGGCGAGGTGTTGCGTAGCGGAGATAATTTGACATATACCTTCCGTTTTGTGAATGACGGCTCGGAGCCGTTGGTCATATTGTCGGCTACTACAACTTGTTCCTGCTTAAAGGCGGAGTATTCGCGCAAGCCGATTGCAGTTGGTGCAAGTGGAGAGATTGTCGTGACGATTGAACCTAAGAAGGTTGAAAAAGGTCTTTTCCGTCGTGTGATACAAATTCGTTCGAACTCGATAGGAGGAACCGAAATTTTAACAATAAAAGGCATAGCAAAGGATTAAATGAGTACGGTTATTCGTTTTTCGGGTGACTCGGGTGATGGTATGCAGATGGTTGGCAACCTCTTCTCGGAGAGTGCGGCATTTGCAGGTTGCGGTGTTTTCACATTTCCCGACTACCCTGCCGAGGTCCGCGCACCACAAGGTACGGTTGCGGGCGTTTCGGGTTTTCAGGTCCATTTCGGATCGCAGACCATAACGCACCAAGGTGATAAGTGCGATATTTTGGTGGCAATGAATCCTGCGGCTTTGGTGGCGCATAGCAAGTATGCAGCAGCTACCGCAACCATAATCATCGATAGCGATAATTTTACTAAGGATGCAGTTGCAAAGGTGGGCTACGATATCGAGACTATTGTTGAGCAGCTAAATCTGTCGGAGTGCAATATTGTAGAAGCTCCTATTTCGCAGATGACTCTCGATGCAGTTGCCGACTTCGGACTCGATAGAAAGGCAGCACTGAAGTGCCGAAATATGTTGGTGCTGGGCATCATCCTCGGTATGTACGATATCTCGGCAGAGTATGCCAAGAAGTTTATAAAGAAAAAGTTTGGCGCAAAAAACGAACTCGTTTACAAGGCAAATATCTCGGCATTAGATGCCGGTGAGAACTATGCTCACAACTCTCATCTTGTAGGCGAGAATCATAATCGGGGCGGTGAATCTGCACTTGCAAGTGGCATGTATCGTTCGATAAACGGTAATCAAGCTGTCGCGTGGGGCTTCATTGCAGCTGCCGAGCGTAGCGGACGACCACTTTTCTGTGGCTCCTACCCTATTACCCCCGCCACGGGTATTTTGGAGGAGTTGGCAAAGCACAAGGCTCTTGGGGTGAAGACCGTGCAGGCGGAGGATGAGATAGCCGGAATATGTACTGCCATTGGAGCATCCTTTGGCGGAGCATTGGCGGTTACCACAACATCGGGACCCGGTTTGGCGCTGAAGAGCGAGGCTCTCGGTCTGGCTGTTATGGCACAGATTCCGTTGGTTGTGGTTGATGTTCAGCGAGGTGGACCATCGACGGGTCTGCCGACCAAGAGCGAACAGGCGGATCTGTTGCAGGCGATGTATGGTCGCAATGGCGACTCGCCGTTAGTGGTTATTGCCGCGCACTCTCCTGCCGACTGTTTCGAAAAGGCCTTTATGGCGGCAAAAATTGCACTCGAGAGAATGATGCCTGTGGTGTTGCTAACCGATGGCAATCTCGCAAATGGAACAGAGCCTTGGCGTATCAGACGAGTTGCCGATATGCCGACCATAGTGCCACCTATCGTGTCGCGCGAGGAGTTGGACGCAAAGGCAGAGTGCTTTAACGAACGAGGATTGTTCAAACCATACTCGGCAAATGAAAATCTTGCACGCTATTGGGCTGTTCCGGGAACAAACGGCCTGGAACATCGTCTTGGCGGCTTGGAGAAGCAACCTCTTTCGGGCGCAATATCCTATCTCCCTGAGGATCACGCTGCAATGGGATTGCTCCGTGCAGAGCGAGTATCGCGCGTGGCAGAGATGATTTCGGAGCTACATATCGAAGGTGATGTAGATGGAGATATGCTCGTCTTGAGCTGGGGAAGCAATGTTGGCAAGGTTGCTGAGGCTGTGGCTCAACTTAAAGATGACGGAGCAAAGGTAGCTTATGCGACTATCGGACTGATAAATCCGTTACAGCGAGGAGTTGTCGAAGCACTAAGCAGATATAAAAGAGTTTTGGTGTGCGAGAGTAATAGCGGACAGTTGGCTCTGCATCTGCGTTCAATCTCCAACCATAAGGATATACGTTCGATTGTCGATATGGGTGCACAACCATTTGCTGTGGATGCTCTGAAGGGGGCAGTTTTGTCTAACTTAAACGAGAAATAGTCAATGGCAAAGATAGAATATACCCCAAACGATTTTCGTAATGGCAATCCGGTAAAATGGTGTGCCGGATGTGGTGACCACGCGATATTTAATTCGGTTTTGAAGGCTTTGCCCGAGGTGGCAGAACGACTCGATATCCCACGCGAAAAATTCGCCTTTATATCGGGCATTGGTTGTTCGTCGCGCTTTGTCTACTATATGAATACTTACGGTTTCCACACCATTCATGGACGTGCAGCTGCCATAGCTACCGGCTTGAAGACAGCTCGTCCCGACCTCTCGGTCTGGGTGTGTTCGGGCGATGGCGACTCGTTGGCTATAGGTGGCAACCACTTTATTCACGCCTGCCGAAGAAATATCAATCTTAACCTTATTCTCTTCAATAACGAGATTTACGGCTTGACCAAAGGCCAGTACTCCCCTACCTCTAAGTTGGGTAAGGTTACCAAGACCTCACCATTCGGAACTATCGAGGAGCCGTTCTCGCCCGCAGTGTTGGCGATAGGTGCAAAGGCATCGTTTGTTGCCCGTACTATCGATATGGAGTTGGATTTAACCAAGGAGATGCTTGTCGAGGGTGCTTGTCATAAGGGTATGGCGGTAACCGAGGCGTTGGTAAATTGTGTTATATTCAATAATAAGACTCACGCCGATTATGCCGAGTCGAAGGCTATTCGCGAAGAGCGTACAATCCGTTTGCGTCATGGCGAAAAGATGCTTTTCGGTGTAAATAAGGAGAAGGGTCTGGTCCTTGACGGATTGAAGCTGAAGGTCGTGACACTCGGAGAGGATGGTTATACGATTGACGATGTTTTGACCCACGATGCCCACTGTGAAGATATAGCTCTTCATACTATGTTGGCATCAATGCGCTATCCTGACTATCCGGTAGCTGTGGGCGTTATCCGCGACGTTGAGCGTGCAACCTACGACGAGGAGGTGGAACGCCAAATTGCGGAGCAGCAGCAACGCGAGCAAAATAAAACCGCCGATGATTTGTTCTTCGGCGGTGAGACTTGGGAGGTGAAGTAGCGATTAGAAATCGCCCCTTACTCTTCCACCTTCACGCATACCGTTCATGCCCATTTGGCGTGGACGGTTGCTTTTTCCATCCATACCTTCGTAGTCGGAGATGTTGCGCGAGGCATTCTTTCCGAAGTGACGCAGATTGTATACGAATTGCACCATAACGTATCGTCCTACCGTGCTGTTGAGAACATTGCGTGTATATCCCGATCCCGTCGAGCGCGAGAAAGCGGTATTCTGATTTAGAATGTCGCTCACGCCAAGTTGTACCTCGCCACGTCGGTTTTTGAAGAGCTGCTTACCGATGTATAGGTTGCAGAGAATATACTGCTCGTTGTAGTTGTTTGAGAATCCGATATATTGATGATACGACGCATTTGCCGTGAGAGTAAATCCTGCACCAAATATCCACTTGAGAGATGCGGAAGCGGTGTGACGGAAGTAGTCATTCACAATCTTCTCGCCGTAGGTGGACTCGGTTGCGCTATTCCAAGCCTGATTGTATGTTCCGCGCCACGAGAGCGTGAAATCGATATTCTCGGAGATGTTACTACCGATAGCCAGGCGGAAGGTGTAGCCGATGTTGTTAGCTTTGTTAATGCTGAAGCGATGATTTGCAACATTGTCGAGCAACTCGGCAGGTGAACTACCTGCGTCGTATACCGCACTCGGGCTGACCGTATATTGTACGTTTGCCGCCATATTGAGGTTGCATTTCATAAACGATAGCGGTACTCCGTACGATACATTCGCGCGTACCGACCACAATCCACCGAGGTTTTCGTATGAGGTGATCTGTGTTGGTCGATATGGCTTGCCGTTTTCATCTTTTGGTATCACGATGCCATCCATATCGTCGGGCAAAGCCCAACCCTTCGCGTTGTAGAGCGTGGATGACGATATGGCATTTTGGTAGTATTCGCCACGTATCATTGCCATAAATGTCTGCCCTTTCTCCTGCAATGAGAGTATATAACGTATGCTTCCGCTGTGCGAATATTCGGGCGAGAGGTTGCTGTTGCCGACACTTATGTTTTGGGGCGAAGCGACATCGAAAATATTGTGCAGCTGCGTTACACTCGGAGCATCGGAGTTCGAGCGCAGTTGAATACGCAACGAGTTTTGCTTGTTGAAGGCATAGCGGAACATTGCGTTATATTGCACGCTGTGATATTGCTTGTTTACAAGGCTTGCAACGTTCGCTCCATTCTCGAAATTTCCGTTGCGTGAGAGGTTTTCGTAAAATAAT
This sequence comes from Alistipes sp., assembly GCA_045576755.1. Taxonomy (GTDB): domain Bacteria; phylum Bacteroidota; class Bacteroidia; order Bacteroidales; family Rikenellaceae; genus Alistipes. The sequence goes on along the minus strand of JAZNHC010000053.1, from coordinate 2,699 downwards.
CTCAATACAAACGTATTGCGCTTCTTTGAGTAACGAATACCCGGACCTACACGGTGTGTCATCGTATTGGTCGATGAGTTTATGGTCAAAGATTCGTTGCGACGGCTGTCGTCGCCTACAATGTAGTCGCTGTCGGTGTACCAAGCACCCTGCTCCTTGCTTTGATTGCGGTATACGAAGTTGTATTGCACCATAAGAGTCCAATTTCGTGCTATTGGCTCGTTGTAGTTCAAACCTGCGCGGAGGTTGTAGGTATAGGTTGGAACGTTTCTACATTCGTATATCGGAATGAAAAGAAGCGGATTTTCGCGCATATCTTGCCACGACATACCCTCGCCGAAGTATGTGTCGTATATACCTTGGTAGAGCGGGTCGTCGTATGGGATAGGTTTAGCATTGTTTGTCATAATGTGTCGCGTAGCGCGGTTGTCGCGGTAGCCGGCACGAGCTGTGATTGTCATTGTGCGCCCCGGTGCGCCCAGGCGAAGTCGGTACTGCAAAAATTCGTTTGCATTGATACCGCGCATACGATTCTCGCTCGACGAGGCAGCGTAGGATATCGGACGAAACTCTATGTCCGCCATATCCATTGTGTCGAGATCGGTATCGTTGTTCGAATACCCTTCTGTTGAACTTGTCGGACGATGGCCCTGATAGCTTAATGTCGTACGCGAGGTTAGTTGCTGTATGCGTGAGATTTTCCAATCGATACGAGCATTTAGTCGGTGGTTGTTGTTGATTTTTCGTGACGATGCAAGTGCGTACTGTGTGCCGTAGGGTGCGGGATATTCGTACCAGGTAGTGCGCTCGGATAGATTGCGCGTGTCGGTGTTATTGAAGAAGTAACTGCCTTGGAACTTCACCTGCTTACGTCGTCCCCAAGTGTCCGAATAGTTTATTCCCACGGCATTTACAAGTGCAACTCCGGCTTGTGGGCGTACCATAAATTGATTGCTGCTGCCACGTGCTCCTTTGCCCGAATTTACACCGAGCAGATCCTCGAACGAGAAGTTCTGCTGATTGATGTTGTTGAAGAGCCCGAGTACGGTTATCTTCTGCTTGTTGCGGAACGAATTGATATTTCCACCTGCAATATATTTCGGATTGAACGAAACGGTACCTGTTTCGGGCTGCCATCCGAGTCCTGCGTAACCCTTGCCGAAGATGCCGTTACGCATATTCTTCTTTGTGACGAAGTTTAACGCCTTGTAGCTGTCGCCATCGTCTATGCCCGAAAACTCCGCCTCGTCACTCAACTTGTCGAATACCTCCACCTTATCGACAATCTCGGCTGGAATATTCTTTATAGCCATCGCTACATCGTCACCAAAGAACTCGTCGCCATCCACAAAGACCTTCTTTATCTGTTCGCCTTGAACCTCGACCTGACCGTTATCGACCACGACACCAGGCATTTTCGACAACAATCTCTCCGCCTCGGCATCTTTGGTGGTCTTAAATGCCGATGCATTATATATTAAGGTATCGGCATTTTGCGTCGTGCGGAATTGATGCGCCTCCTTGACCACAGCATCGATAGGTGTCACCGACTCGCGCATCGATATCGTGCCCATATCAACAACCTTGGCATTTGCGCTGCACGAAAACTTCTTGTCGGTGTAGCCGATAAAGGTTATCTCGACAGCATACTCCCCCATTGGCACGGTGAATTCCATATAGCCACCGCGTCCTGTGGTGTAATAGTTTGCATCGTTGGGATCGCTCTTTGGCGCAACCTCGACGATAGCACCCTGCAAGGGCTGTTTCGTCTGCGCATCTTGAACGTAGAATATAACCTTTGAGCGGTTTTGTGCAACGGCAACCGCCGAAATAAGAATGAGTGCAGTAAATGTAAGTAGTCGTTTCATCAATCTGCGTGTCTATTTTCGGATATAAAGATACTGCAAAATGTTAAAGGTTAAAATATAATATGGCGAAATGACTCTTTTGAAGAGTGAAATGACAAAAAAAGGAAAAAGTTTTCCGTTTTTTAGTATCTTTGCACCAAAGATTGAAGAGTTATGAAAATTGGAGAGATACAGACTCTGCGTGTGTCGCGGGTATCGGAATTTGGCTTATATCTTGCGGATGAGGATGGCAACGAGGTGCTGCTCCCAAACCGTTATGTGTCGCTGACTCAGAAGGTGGATGACGAGGTCGAGGTCTTTGTCTATCACGACTCGGAGGATAGAATTGTGGCGACAACCGAAACGCCAAAGATTACGGCGAGCAAGTGCGCCTATTTGAAGGTTGTGGATAAGAACATTCACGGCGCATTTCTCGATTGGGGCATTACAGGTAAGGATCTGTTCCTCCCAAATCGCAATCAGCAGGGCGGTGTCGTTGTTGGCTCGTATAAGGCGGTATATCTCTATGTCGATAATATTACAGACCGCTGTGTGGCAACCTCGAAGTTGAAGCAATACGTTAATAACGAGGATATTATCACGCTCGCACCACGCCAGAAGGTCGAGGCGCTGATTGTGTCGGAGAGCGAAATAGGTTACCGAGCCATTGTCGAAAACCGCCATTGGGGAATGATTTATAAAAATCAGCTCTTCCGCGATGTGCAGTTAGGAGATAAGGTCGAGGCGTATGTTAGCCGTATAACCGACGATAACCGCATCGATTTGTCGTTGCAGCAGAAGGGCTTTGCGCAGGTCAAGGACTCGGCAGAGGTACACTACGATGCTATTGTT
>JAZNHC010000052.1:0-8865 GCA_045576755.1 Alistipes sp. | reverse complement strand
ATCGTAGCCATGTCGTTCTGTGTGCCAAGGAGTTGAAAATGAAAATTGTCTTCCTAAGACCGCTTGGCCTCCGACTTCGTATCGAGGAGGCTGCAGCTCGTACCCAGGCTCGTATCGACTCCGGAGAGCAGAAGATTATCGGTTTGAACGAGTATCGCCTTGCTAAGGAGGCTCCAATCGATATCCTCGCTGTGGATAACACCGCAGTTCGCGAGAGCCAGATCAAGCGTCTCAACGAGTTGAAGGCTAACCGCGACCAGGCTGCCGTAGATAAGGCTTTGGCGGCTATTACAGAGTGCGTTAAGACCGGCAACGGCAACTTGCTCGAGTTGGCAGTTGAGGCTGCAAAGGTACGCGCTACCCTCGGTGAGATCTCGTATGCATGCGAGGTTGAGGTAGGTCGCTATTCGGCAGTTATTCGTTCAATTTCAGGAGTTTATAGTTCGGCTATGAAGAGAGATGATAATTTCGAGAAGGCAAAGCAGATGTGTGCCGACTTCGCAAAGAAGGAGGGTCGTCAGCCTCGTATTATGATTGCAAAGCTTGGTCAGGACGGTCACGACCGTGGTGCCAAGGTTGTTGCAACAGGTTATGCCGATATCGGCTTTGATGTGGATATGGGACCTTTGTTCCAGACTCCTGCCGAGGCAGCAAAGCAGGCTGTAGAGAACGACGTTCATATCGTTGGTGTATCGTCGCTTGCGGCAGGACACCTTACCCTCGTTCCTCAGATTATCGAGGAGCTTGGTAAGCTTGGTCGTGAGGATATCATCGTAGTAGTAGGTGGCGTTATCCCTGCACAGGATTACGATCAGCTCTATAAGGATGGTGCTGCAGCAATCTTCGGTCCTGGTACCAAGATTCCTGATTCGGCGATTAAGATGCTTGAGATTCTCTCCGAGTAAAAATTGTTTTTAAGCAGCGATAGCTGCGTTATACTTCGATAATCCGCTTGCTCATTTACGCTTAGTAAACTGCGCAAGCGGATTTCTTGTATGCCTTGCTCTCATCTGTTCAAATTCCAATTTTAAGGTGAGGTGCTATATCACAGCTCACGCCTTCTGACGAGAAATAAAAATCATTCTGATTGGCTCTTTTTGAGCCGCTCATCGATAGCGGAGTTCCTCACATACGCCAAGTATGCTGCGGACTCCGCTTCTCGTTTGTCTCAAAAATAGCGCAATCACCTCTGATTTTTTTGACCTGAGTGGATGACTTCTGACGAGAAATTGTGGTGTGAGGGCAGCTACCTCCTTAAAATGGTTAATTGCAAAAAGCAAAAAAAAGACGGGCTAACCCGTCTCTCTCTTAGAAGCCTTGCTTGATAGTTACCGATTTCTCAATCATAAAACTGCGTGCTTTTATATAGGCTTTGCGCTCGTAGCCGCTGTTGTTTGGCAAGACTCTAATCTCGATGCCCGAGGTCCACTGTGCCAATTCGCGAGTAGTTTCGTGGTGCTCGATAATTCTTACTACCTCGACCCAGCCCTCGGCAGGGACTCTGTTGCCCGTAGTCGGGTCTTCAACCTCCCACTTGTCGCTTTCATTTTCGTAGGCTACCACAACGTCATCTATGCCGGTTGAAGAAACAGGAATGATAAATGACTCCTCGCCTGCGCTCGAAATGGTGTAGCTGCTTTCGCTGAACTCAATAGCCGGTTTATCCTCGATAGCGCAACCCATAAGAGAGATTGCTGCTGCGGCTAAAATAATAAATCTCTTCATAACTCTCTTTCTTTAATAAAATTCGACTACAAATTTACCCCCCCCCTATCGGATTTTCCAAATTTTTTGCAATAAAAATTAGATTTTATTCAAATTTCAAATAAAACGGGGTGGGGCTAAAAAGTAAATTAACCCCACTCTTAGCCCTTGGCTGATTATCCTGTTCTTTAGTTTTCGCTCTCTCCCTGATAGCCGCTATCTTCGAGTAGGGTAGTGCCATTTGCTGCGGCAACGGCAAGTTGGTCGCAGCGGTTGTTCTCGACAGTCTCGGCGTGACCTTTAACCCAGACGAAACGCACGCGATGGCGACGATAGACACGAAGAAAACGTATCCAAAGGTCGGGATTTTTTTTGCCCGAGAACATCTTGCGCTCCCAGCCAAACACCCATCCTTTCATCACTGCATCCACCACATATTTCGAATCGGAATATATGGTAACCTCCGAGCCGTCGAACTTTAACGCTTCGAGAGCCACGCATACGGCCATAAGTTCCATGCGGTTGTTGGTGGTAAGGCGATAGCCCTGCGACAACTCCTTGCGGTGAGGTCCGCTCATAAGCACTACGCCATAACCTCCGGGTCCCGGGTTGCCGAGAGCCGATCCGTCGGTATATATGGTGATGAAAGGTGACATAGGTTATCCGAGAACAATCTTTATGAGGTCGGAGAAGTGCTCTATAATATATCTTGCTCCTGTTGCACGCAACATTTCGGGTGTGTGGCTACCATAGGTTACACCGCAGAGGTGACATCCCGCTTCACGTCCCATATCCATATCGAAGGTCGAGTCGCCAACAACCAATGCCTCCTCACCTTTGATGTTGCATCGACGCAACACTTCGAGTGCGATATCTGGAGCAGGCTTTACGTTCTCGACATCCTCCACTGCCACAACGTCGTCGATATAGTCGGCAATGCCCAAATTTGTGGTCAGACGGTGGAGTACAGGGTGAACATTGTTCGAGGCGATGACAATCTTGATACCCGCCTTTTTGAGCTGGTCGAGAGTCTCGACAACCCCATCAAACAACTCGATAAGTTGTTCGCTCTCCTCCTTATATATATTATTGTATTCGGCAATCATCTGCTCGATTGTAGCGTCGTCAATCGAGTCGTCACCCGAAAAGCAACGAAAGGCGAATGGCAGGGCAAGACCGAAGTTCGTGTATACGACATCCTTGTCGATGTTGTAGCCGTGCAAAGCGAGCATCTTGCTTGCTGCATCATAGATGGCAGGTACGGTACACGCCGTGGTGCCATCGAAATCGAGCATTATAACTTTGTAATTCGACATCTCTATTGTGTAATATTTACTAACTGTTCGCGGTAGGCGTTCAAAATACGTGATTTCGAAATAAATCCGCGATAGTGGTTCTCCTTATCCACCACTGGCAACATCCAGGTTCGGTTCAACTCGAAGCGTGGCAGTACCTCCTGTATCATCTCGTGTTCGAGGATCTTGTCGGGTGGCTGAATCATATAGTTTGTAATGTAATTTCCGCGTTTCGACGGCTTGAACATATCCTCGCGCAGGTCGTCGAGCTGGACAATACCGAGCAGGCGACCAAAGTTGTCGATAACGGGGAATATGTTGCGACGCGAGGTGGATATAATGTCTACAATGTCGCCCAAGGTGAAGTGCTCCTTGATGCGTACAAAGTCGGTCTCCATCAACTCGTCGAGGTTGAGAAATACCAATACCGACTGATCCTTGTCGTGAGTGAGCAACTCGCCCTTTTGACGCAGATGTTTGGTATAAATCGAGTCGGGATCGAGGTAGCGACCTACGGCAAAGGCGATACACGCCACAATCATCAGCGGAATAAACAATCCGTAACCGTTCGATAGCTCGGCAATAAGGAAGATGGATGTTAGCGGAGCCTTCATAACACCCGCCATAACACCCGACATACCTACCAATGTGAAGGTCGCAATCGATACCTCCCATCCGAGCATATTGCAGATTATCGCCACACCTGCACCCGTAAAGGCTCCGACAAAGAGCGATGGCGCGAATGTTCCTCCCACACCTCCTGCAGCGTTGGTGGTAGCCATAGCTATAACCTTGAAGAAGATTATGGCGATGATATATATGAGTATCACCCAATCTATCTCGCGGAACGGATAGAAAAGAGAGTTCTCGAAGATGGTCAGTTTATCACCCTTCATCAGTGATACGAAGCTCTCGTAACCCTCGCCATAGAGTGGTGGGAATACGAAAATTAACACTCCAAGCACTATACCTGCTACAGCCCAACGTGCATATTGATTTTTGATTGAGCGCACTATCTTACCAACCTTGGCGTTGGCTGTAGTGAAGTAGTAGGATATGCAGCCACACAAGGCTCCAAGCAGGATAAAGAGCGGAATATGCTTAATCTGGAACAGATCTGTCTCGGTCAGCGTAACCGAGATTATCGGGTCAAAACCTCGCAATACGAGTGCTATAGTGGTGGCTGTGACCGACGATACGAGTAGCGGAATGACCGATGTGGAGGTGATGTCGAGCATCAAGATCTCCAACACAAAGACTACGCCCGTAATCGGAGCCTTGAAGATTGCTGCTACGGCAGCTCCTGCACCGCAACAGAGCAATAGAGTGATATTCTTGTAGTTCAGCTTAGCCAACTTACCGACATTCGAACCGAGGGCTGCACCCGTCAAAACGATAGGGGCCTCGGGACCTACCGAACCTCCAAATCCGATGGTCACGGCACCGCCTACCATCGATGTCCAGCAGTTGTGTCCTGCAATATGCGATCCTCGACGCGACATAGCGTAGAGTACGCGTGTGACACCCTCCGAAATATTATCCTTGACAATGTATCGCACAAAGAGCGTCGCCAAGACGATACCTATAACGGGGTAGAGCAGGTAGAGAAAGTGGTAGGTATCGACATCGAACCAATTTACCAATCCGCTCTTGATGAGGTGTAAGAGCAGCTCGAACAGATATGTTGCAAGTCCCGCCAGTGCTCCTACCACCACAGCGAGGATAAGCAACATCTGTCGTTCACTCAACCTCTTTGTAATGTCGAGAAACCAACGATAGATCTTCTCGCGGTTGGCTGCCTTGATATAGTTCGAATGCTCAATCATAGCAAGCGAAGAGTGTTAAAACTACTTAATTTGCGTTAGCACTGCGGTATCGCTCTGCTTGCTCGGCAATCAACTCTTTATCTTCGAAGTAGTTGATGCGCATAGCCTCGCGTACATCGTTGAGTGTAGCTGCGGCAGTTGCACGTGCCTCGGCAGTACCCCTCTCGAGGATGGCGTATACCTCCTCGATCTTCTGCTCCCACTCCTTGCGACGTGCGCGAATTGGCTCCAACATCTCCTCCAATACGGCAATCAAGAGCTTCTTGCACTTTACGTCGCCCAAGCCACCACGACGGTAGTGATCCTTCATTTCGTCGAGGTTTTTGTAGTCAGGCAGGTACTTCTCGAAGTGCTCGTCGCTACAGAAAGCGTCCAAGTAGGTGAATACGCAGTTGCACTCGACCTTACCCGGATCCTCGATGCGGAGGTGGTCAGGGTCGGTGTACATCGACATAACCTTCTGCTTCAGCTCCTTCGGAGTGTCCGAAAGGTAGATGCAGTTGCCGAGCGACTTCGACATCTTTGCCTTGCCATCTGTTCCCGGTAGACGCATACACGCACAGTTGGTAGGGAGAAGAATCGAAGGCTCGACAAGGGTCTCGCCGTATGTAGAGTTGAACTTGTGTACAATCTCGCGTGTCTGCTCGATCATAGGCTCCTGATCGGCTCCTGCAGGTACGGTGGTAGCGCGGAAAGCGGTGATATCCGATGCCTGCGAAATTGGGTAGGTGAAAAATCCGACAGGAATACCCTGACGCTGTGTGGTGTCGCCCTCGACTGCGTTCTCCGAGAAGCCGCGCATCTGTATCTCGGTCTTAACAGTCGGGTTGCGCTGCAAACGCTGAACCGTAACGAGGTTCATATAGTAGAATGCCAACTCGGTCAGCTCTGCTACCTGCGACTGAATGAAGATAGTCGATTTCTCGGGATCGAGTCCGCACGAAAGATAGTCCAAAGCCACCTCGATAATGTTCTGACGCACCTTCTCGGGATTGTCGAAGTTGTCGGTCAATGCCTGTGCATCGGCAATCATAATGAATATCTTCTCGAACTCGCCCGAATTTTGTAACTCGACGCGACGGCGCAACGAACCCACAAAGTGTCCCAAATGAAGTCTGCCCGTAGGTCTGTCGCCTGTAAGTATAATTTTTCCCATACCTATCTATAAAGTGTTTAATCGTGCAAATATAGTAAAAAAAGTTGAGAGTATGGATAGGTTATGAATAAATTGTCTGTTTTTGAATAACTTGACAGTGAAACACTTGTCAGGAGGTTTTGGCAAACCATACCATTTCTTGCAAAGTAAGGGTGTCCAAACGTTCGTTGGACACCCTTCTTGTGTGCAATTTGGCAGCCTCTATTTAGCCCCTGCAAATCCCTGATCGGCAGCCTTCTTGAGCCACTTCGCAGCCTTCTCCTTATCCTTCGCTACGCCCTTGCCGAGCTTGTAGCAATAGCCTAAGTTGTACTGTGCGTATGCGTTACCTTGCTCGGCAGCACGGATGTACCACTTTACTGCCTCGATATGATCTTGTGCTACGCCATGACCGTTGTAGTAACAGTTGCCCAACCAGCACTGCGACTCGGCATAACCCTTCTCTGCAGCGGCAAACAACCACTTAACGGCAGTCGCAAAGTCCTGTGCAGTACCTTGACCAAGATAGTGGCAGATTGCGAGGTTGTGCTGAGCCTTGACGTTGTCTTTCTTAGCTGCGCGGTAGTACCAATTTACAGCCTTTGTGTAATCTTTGGCTACGCCTAAACCGTTGTAGTAGCACTCGCCAAGATGGAGCTGAGCCTCGGAGACACCCTGCTCTGCAGCAAGTTTCCATAAGTGGACAGCCGTTTCGTAATCCAAGGCAACACCACGACCCTCGTAGTAACACTCTCCCAAGCACGATTGTGCGAGAGGCTGACCCTGCTCGGCAGCCTTGGCCCACCACTCAGCAGCCTTGACATTGTCCTTCTCTATGCCGCGACCTTCGCTGCAACATACGCCCATCTGGTGCTGAGCGTTGATGTTATTTTGGTTAGCAGCAGCGAGGAAAAACTCTGTAGACTTTGCAATATCCTTATTGACGCCATCGCCCTCGAGATAGCACATACCTAAGTTATATTGAGCATCTGCATATCCCTGATCGGCTGCGAGGTGCCACAATCTAACTGCTTCGGCTTTGTCCAAATCGACTCCGTAGCCGTTATAGTAGCATACACCTAAGTTGAATTGAGCCTCAGGCATATTCTGCGCCGCAGCTTTGCTGAACCACGCAGCTGCCTCGGTGTAGTTCTGATCTACGCCGTGACCATAACAATAGCAGATTGCGATGTTGTATTGTGCATCGCAATGTCCCTGCTTAGCTGCTGCAGTGAACCACTCGGCAGCGGTTTTGTGATTTGGCTCTACGCCCATACCTGCGAAGTAGCAGTAACCTATCGAGAACTGAGCATCGGCGTGTCCCTGCTCGGCAGCTTTGGTGTACCACTTGGTAGCCTCGTTGTAGTCAATATCGGTTGCTATGCCGTGAACGAAGAATAAACCGCACATATATTGTGCTTGGGCGTGACCCTGGTCTGCTGCCAACAAGAACCATCTCAAAGCTTCTTGTGTGTTCTGTGTAATTCGCTTGCCGTCGTAGAGGTAATAGCCGTACATATACTGTGCTTCAGCCTCGCCATGCTCTGCAGATTTCTGATACCACGCAACGGCGGCAGTATGATCTTTCTCTACACCGTTTCCTGTGCGGTAGCACTCTGCGAGAAGATACTGTGCGTAAGGCTGCTCGTGCTCGGCAGCTTTGGTAAACCAATGCACCGCCTGCTTGTAGTCTTGCAAAACAGAAATGCCGTCATAGTAGAAGACTCCGACGGCGAGTTGCGAGAATACTTCGCCCTGCTCGGCAGCCTTCATATACCAATCGAATGACTTGGCGATATCCTTCTCCACACCCAAGCCGTCACGATAGTAGTTACCCATTGCCTCTTGAGCCTTGGCCTCGCCCTGCTCGGCTGCTGCCAAAAACCATTTTGCTGCCTCGCCATAATCCACTGCTACGCCATCGCCATCATTGTATATCTTGCCCAAAAAATATTGAGCGCGAGGATGATTCTGTTCGGCAGCCTTACGTAGCCACTCTCTTCCCTCCTCCTGATTTTTCTCTATGCCATAGCCAAGGTTTAAGTACAAGCCGATTAAGAGCTGAGCCTGGGCCTCGTTCTGCTCGGCAGCTGCGCGGAACCACTTTGCAGCTTCAGCGTAATCTTGCTCTACACCGTGGGCATCTTGGTAACATATACCCAAGGTCGTTTGTGCGGTTGGATTACCTTGCTCGGCAGCCGCACGGAACCACTTTACAGCTTCCGGATGTTTCTCGGCTGTCGTGTAGTATATCAACGCCACGTTTAGCTGTGATTGAACGTTTCCTTGCTCGGCGGCTTTCAGGTACCACTTCTCTGCCTCTTCAATGTTGCTCTCAACGCCTATTCCAATTTGGTAGCAATATCCCAACAGATGCTGAGCATCTGCTACGCCCTGCTCGGCAGCCTTAAGGAACCATTTAACGGCCTCTTCCGGATTCTTCTCTACGCCGGTTCCCTCGTGATAGCACGCACCGAGATACAATTGCGCTTCGGCGTGACCCATCTCTGCGGCTTTTGTGAAATACTTGACTGCCTCGGCATAGTTCTGTGCGACAACCTCAGTGCCGGTGAAGAATTTCTGACCGTTGGCGAACAACTGCTCTGCACTCTCCTGCTCGGCAACCTCGTTGATTACAACAGTAACAATCGTAGTCTTTTGCTCGGCAGTAACCTCGTTTGTTACCGAAACATTCTCGACTGTGACTTCGGTCTGAGCCGAAGCCAATGCAGGCGAAAAAGCCGCAGCACAAAGCAGAGCAAACGACTTTAAAAGCGAATAATTTCTCTTCATAATAAGTATCTTTTTGAGTTATTTTAATTCTGCAGTTCAATGCCGCATTGCGTGATACAATGCGTACCATAGAGCAAATTTATGTAATTATTCCTACAATTCCAAATAAAAT
>JAZNHC010000051.1:0-23267 GCA_045576755.1 Alistipes sp. | reverse complement strand
TCATTTGTTAAGAAGCTCATAATTTTTTGTTTTTAATTAGTTTGTAAATATGTTTGTGTAAAAATTTAGCCATTAGCCATTAGCCATTAGCCATCAGCTTTTCTTATCAGCCAACGCAAATAGCTATAGCCCGAATTACTCTTCAATCGGCAGATGTACCAACTCGACACCAACCTTCGCAAGGATATCCAAACCCTCGGTATTATGATATTTCTCAGAGAATACCACACGCTTGATACCCGCCTGAATAATCAACTTCGAGCACTCCATACAGGGCGAGGTCGTGACATAGAGCGTTCCTCCATCACAATTGTTCGCCGACTTTGCAACCTTTGTAATCGCATTTGCCTCGGCGTGCAGAACGTATGGTTTTGTCGTTCCCATATCGTTTTCGCAAATATTCTCGAAGCCCGAAGGTGTGCCATTGTAACCATCCGAGATAATCATCTTATCCTTGACAATAAGCGCACCCACCTGACGACGCACACAATATGAGTTCTCCGCCCAAATACGTGCCATCTTCAAGTAGCGAATATCGAGTTTTCGCTGTTTCTCCTCTGCGTATGCTCCCATACTTTCTCGGCCTGTGCCCCCTCCTCGATTATCTGCCGTGGCAGTGTTTGTACTTCTTTCCGCTTCCGCAAGGACAAGGCTCGTTACGTCCGACCTTCTTCTCGACCTGAATAGGTGCCGGCTTCGACTTTTCGCCCTGACCCGCAGCAGCTGCTGCTGCCATACGCGATGCCTGCAACTTATTGACATCAACCTTGGCGCGATCCTGACGATTACGCTCCAATGACTCCTGATTTTGCTGCTGCACAGGAATATACGACTTGCAGAGGATAGATACAACCTCGCGGTTCACCTTCTGCAACATCTTCTCGAACAAGCCGAACGACTCGAACTTGTAGATCAAGAGCGGATCCTTCTGCTCGTACGATGCATTCTGCACACTATGACGCAACTCGTCCATCTCGCGCAGGTGCTCACGCCACGCATCATCAATAGTGGTAAACATCACCACCTTCGAGAATACGCGATAGATCTCCGCGCCATCCGTATCCTTGCAACGCTGCAACTCAACAGGAACGTTGTATCCGAGATGTCCGTTCGTAAGCGGGAAGTACATCTTGCCCGACAAGTCGTGCTTGCGCTCCTCGTATATCTTGGTCATAACAGGACGAACGGTATCGGCTACCGCCTTGGCACGACGAGCCAACAATGCCTGCAAGTCGGCAACGATCAAATCTACCAACTCCTCGCGACGAGCCTTCTTATACTTCTCCTCATCGAACGATGGTTGCAAGCCAACCTCGCGAATCAGATCGAACGAGAACTCCTCGAACGGATAATCCTCATGCTCATTGAGGAACGACTCCACATAGTCGTACATCGCATTATTGAGGTCAATCTCTACGCGCTCACCATACAAAGCATTGCGACGACGAGTGTAGATAACCTCACGCTGCGAATTCATCACATCGTCATACTCGAGCAGACGCTTACGAATACCGAAGTTGTTCTCCTCGACCTTCTTCTGCGCACGCTCTACGGCCTTCGACATCATACTTGCCTGAATAGCCTCGCCCTCTTCAATGCCCATCTTATCCATCATCGCAGCGATACGCTCCGAACCGAACAATCGCATCAAATCATCCTCGAACGACACGAAGAACTGTGACGATCCCGGATCACCCTGACGACCACTTCGACCTCGCAACTGTCTATCCACACGACGGCTCTCGTGGCGCTCTGTACCGATAATAGCAAGACCACCTGCAGCCTTCACCTCCTCGGTCAGCTTGATATCGGTACCACGACCTGCCATATTAGTAGCGATGGTAACCTGACCAGGACGGCCCGCCTCGGCAACAACCTGTGCCTCCTGAGCGTGGTGCTTTGCATTGAGGACATTATGTTTGATGCCGCGAATCTTCAACATACGGCTGAGCAACTCCGATATCTCCACCGAAGTAGTACCCACCAACACCGGACGACCAGCCTTAACTAACTCGACAACCTCGGCGATAACGGCATTGTACTTCTCGCGTTTGGTCTTGTAGATAATATCGTCGCGATCATCTCGCAAAATTGGACGGTTGGTAGGAATTACCACAACATCCAACTTGTAGATATTCCAGAACTCCGATGCCTCGGTCTCGGCAGTACCTGTCATACCGCCCAACTTGTGATACATACGGAAGTAGTTCTGCAAGGTGATTGTTGCAAAGGTCTGCGTTGCCGCCTCGACCTTTACACGCTCCTTCGCCTCGATAGCCTGGTGCAGACCATCCGAGTAGCGACGACCATCCAAGATACGGCCCGTCTGCTCATCGACAATCTTCACCTTGTTGTCCATCACAACATACTCAACATCCTTCTCGAACATCGCGTAGGCCTTGAGCAACTGGTTTACGGTATGTACTCGCTCCGAACGAATCGAGTAGTCATTCAAGAGTTCATCCTTCTTCTGAGCCTTTTCCTCCAACGAGAGCTCCTGCTGTTCCAACTCGGCAATCTCGGCTCCAACATCTGGCAAGACGAAGAAACCCTCCTCGCCAACTCGCTTCGACAGAGCGTCGTGGCCCTTATCAGTGAGCTCAATCGAGTTCATCTTCTCGTCAATGACAAAGAACAACTCGTCTGTTACCTCAGGCATACGACGGTTGTTGTCCGCCATATAGATATTCTCGGTCTTCTGCATCTGAACCTTGATGCCCTGCTCCGAGAGGAACTTAATCAACGGCTTATACTTTGGCAAGCCCTTGTATGCACGGTAGGTCAAAAGACCACACTCCTCCATCTTGCCCTCAGCTGCCAACTTACGCGCCTCAGCAACCAAATTGGTAACAAAGTCGCGTTGCAAGCCATACAAGAACTCGACAGCCGGACGATACTCCTCAAAGAGTTGGTCGTCGCCCTTTGGCACCGGACCCGATATGATGAGCGGAGTACGTGCATCGTCAATCAAGACCGAATCGACCTCATCGACAATGGCGAAGTGGTGCTTGCGCTGCACCAAATCCGATGGCGAAGATGCCATATTGTCACGCAAGTAGTCGAAACCATATTCATTGTTTGTTCCGAAGGTGATATCTGCGAGGTAGGCGTTACGACGCTCCTCCGAGTTTGGCTGATGCGAGTCGATGCAATCAACCGACAAACCGTGGAACTGATACATAGGACCCATCCACTCAGCATCTCGCTTTGCGAGGTAGTCGTTCACAGTCACCATATGAACACCCTTACCTGCCAAGGCATTCAAGAATACCGGCAATGTTGCCACGAGGGTCTTACCCTCACCAGTAGCCATCTCGGCAATCTTACCCTTGTGCAACACTACTCCACCGAACAACTGCACATCGTAGTGAATCATATCCCACTTGATGTCGTTACCTCCGGCGGTCCAATGTGTTTCGTAGATAGCCTTATCGCCCTCGATATTTACAAAGTCTTTCACAGCAGCAAGGTTACGGTCAAACTCATTTGCCGTTACCACAACCTGCTCGTTCTGGGTAAAACGACGAGCCGTATCCTTCATAATGGCAAAAGCCTCTGGAAGGATCTCGTCGAGCACCTTCTCAATCTTCTCGTCGATACGCTTTACGGTCTGGTCGATATCCTTCGAGATCTTTTCCTTCTCGTTCAACGAAATATTCACATCCTCCAACTTCACCTTCTGAGCCACAATATGCGCCTCATCCTCGGCAATAAAGTCGGCAATACGCTTACGCAGAGCTGCGCTGCGCTCTCGCAATTCATCGTTCGACAACGCCTCAATCGAAGGATAGACAGCCTTAATCTTATCTACATACGGCTGAATCTCCTTGCGGTCCTTATCCGCCTTGCTGCCGAACAAAAACTTGATTATACTTGTTAATGCACTCATATTCTTTTTGTGTTATCTATTTCACACCTACATAAACGTCCCAAAGGTAAGAAAATTATACCGAAAATACAAATGTATTTTAAGTAAGTGGGCTACTTTGTTCCAACAAAGCGTCTTAACGGGCATCTTTCGCATGCTAAGGAGGAACAATATTCCTTGGTAAGCTGTAGCAGGGCCTGCGATTCGAGAGCACTCTCAGCCTTTATTCCGAACTTCTCCCAACGCAGAATATATTGGTTGCGCTCGGCAGGAAGCTGCTCCAACAAATCTATACCTCGCGAGTCCAAATCACTGCGCAACGTATATTCCGAGTAGAAGATTTGAATCTGCGCCACTACATTTATTCCGAGCATATGTGCCTTAGTGCGAGTGATAGCACCCTCCGACTCCTCGTCCGCAAGGAAACGGTATGCCCAACGAGGAACACTTGTATTGCAGAAAAGTCGTTCGACATCGCGTTTGGTGCGACAATCCAATATATCGCTTAGCAGATAGTGATGACCTGCCAACAAACTCGCCAATTGCAACAATCGGATGATTGGATGATTATCGCCTTTTTGACCGATAAGTTGCCATTCGTCCGCCCTCATCTGCTCCAAGTTGTACTTGTGGGATAGGTAGGTGAACATCTCGTTCAATTCGTGTATTTCGCGATTACCGTTACATATCGGTACCAAGCGAGCAAGCAGTCCCGAACAGCCGAGCAGAAGGGCTTCGATGGCTCGGATATCGTACGACACCTTATTTATGCAACTAAAGGTGAGTATTTGAGCTAAACGCTCATACGACGGACGATTTGCCTTGATATCCAACGAACGCAACAACATATAATATGCCGTTTCGTTCCAATTCTCTGTGTCGTGAAATTTATCGACGAGGAATGCCTGCTTCTGCTCGATTCTGTCGAAGCATATATGCGCCATCGCAAGTCGGAGATGCGAGCTATCGAGAGCAAGCAGTTCTTTGGCGCATTTACGTTGCGAATCAGCCTTGACGGAGTCTACACCAAACATCTCGAAATTTTATCTTTTGTGAGGGGGGGGGTAAATAACCTAAACCTCACTACAAGAGGTTAAGTTCGAGGAGAGCCCCCTCGCTCATCATCGATTTATCCCACGCAGGCTCAAACACAAGTATCACATTGACCTTCTCCACGCCCTTGACCTTGGCAACCTGCGTATTAACATCCTCGACCAACATATCCGCCATAGGACAATTTGGAGCCGTCAGCGTCATACGGATATTCGCTTCGCCCGATGGGTCGAAGTCTATCTCGTATATCAAGCCGAGGTCATATATATTTACCGGAATCTCCGGATCGTAAACATTCTTGAGTGTCAGCACTATATCTTTCTCGACACGCAATATCTCTTCGGGAGTCATAATCTTCTTCTAATTCTGTTTTGCAAACGCAAGGGCGTATAATCGCATCTGCTTTATTGTCGCCAATAGTCCGTTACCTCGGGTAGGCGACAAATTCTCCTTAAGCCCGATAGCATCAATGAAGTACAAATCCATATCGACTATCTCCTGCGGGGTACGATTGCCCATAGCTCTGATTAACAACGCCAACAAACCCTTGATTATTATAGCATCGCTATCTGCCGAATAGCAGACCTTGCCATCTTCCATTCTGCAATCTACCCATACTCGCGACTGACAACCCTCGATAATATACTCCTCGGTCTTATGTTCAGGCGAAATTACGGGCAACGACTCGCTCAACGAGATCAGATAATCGTACTTATCCAACCAATCGTCGAACATCGAGAACTCCTCAATAATCTCCTCTTGTACTCTATCTGTCATAACTAAAATATATCGTTACTATCTGCCACCAATAACCAATGTCTCGGCATCGGAGCACAATGGACGTTCAACACCGATATATGTCGCCAATGATGGAGCCATCTGATCGCTCGAAATACGATCGGCAACACGCTTTGGGAAAAGACTCGTACTGCTGACAATGAATGGTATATGACGGTCATAGCTGAATACCGAGCCGGACATCGCAAGACGCTTTGCATCAAATTCGATACGCTCCACATCGAATACCATCATCACATCGCCCGAACGTCGCGGATTATATCCGTTCTGCACCAACGACAAGAAACCCTTCGAGAATTGTGCCGAGCGCATTGCTGTAGCCGCTATCGCTGTATACACACCACGATATTGCAAAGCAAATATTGCCGCCTCATTCTGCACCTCTTCGATAGTCTTATTGTGGCTGTAGATAACGCTGTGGTTCAAATATAACGAGCCGTCAGAGTATCCCAAAACCCACAAATCCTGACCATAACGTGCACTCAGGAAGGCATTCATAATAATCTCGAACTGACGCACATTAAATCGTGCCACGTCGGTATTTGCCATTTGCGACGGGCTCACACCTCCGTCCGAAGTCAGCACAACGACGATCTCGTCATGGGCAGGATGCTGGGCATAGAGAAACTTCAAAAACTCCGCCAACGATGCGTCGAGCGAATAGAGCATATCCTCGTACTCCATAGAATCCGGGCCATACTTTTCCACTATATTTCTCGAAACGTCAAGACATATATTCATCATCTTGCAATCGTCGCTGATATGCAGAGGCATCATCGACGAAAGAGCGCGCTTGGCAAACTCGAATATTGCAATATTTCCCGAAGGAGTAAACTGCATACTCTCGACCCATCCGTCAAGAGTCTTCTCGCTCTGACGAGCGTGTTTTGCTCCATTATTGGTAATCTTAACGTCGGTTGCACGGCTGTTGCGGTAACGATCTCGAGGGTGATATCCGTACCACGCATCCTGAACGAGCGTACGATTCATTCCGCTATCGTTATAGCTATGTACCCACATAGGCAGCTCCTTCATATAGCAATCTGCCGACACCCACATACCATCTTTATTCATCCAATAACACTCTCCCTTGCGCCCTGCCATAATCATAGCAGAGAGTGGATTGTGCGCAATAGTGATCACCTTATTCTGAGCCGAAGAGTTGAGCACCGACTCCGACAATGTTGCCGCCACAAACGGCTGCAATGTGCGAATGGTTTCGATACCCTTTTGCGCGAGTCCGCGTGTCACAGCCCGCGGATTGTAGCACATATCCAACTTCTTATTCAACGTACGGTCAAAATAGTCCGATGAGAATATTCCGTGTACCGCAGGTGTTGTGCCTGTAGCAAAAGTCGCCAAACCGGCTTCGGGTGTAGTCGGGGCGTAGTCTGCATAGCACTCCATATACTCGACACCATTGCTACGCAGGCGGAGAAAACCATCCTTGCCGAAGTTCCTCTCGTAGCGCGTAAGATCGCTCTGGCGCAAACCGCTGACTACAATATTAACAACCAAACGTGGGCGGGCAGAGGCTGTCGCCAACACACATATAGCTGTAGCTATAGCTACAAATCTGTTTCTAAATTTGATAGACATTTTACAAACTCTTTTTTCTCGGATGAAAAATCTATTTCGTTCAACTCTTCAATTCGCTCCAACATCGCACGACAAAACGCCTTGTACTGCTCTCCATTCGGATTGAACGGACGATGCTCGGCGGCTCTGACAATCTGCTCTATTCGGGGCAGCAGCTGTAGCACTCTTTGCGACATAGCATATTCGCAAAATCGCTCCCACACATAATCCACCGCCACCTTCGACGGATGAGCCATATCGTCAGCATAGTAGCGATAATCGCGTAAGTCATCCATCATAATCTCGAACGATGGGAAGTAGTTTACATTCTCATATCGTTCACACAACTCCTCGACAGCCAAGCGCAATATCGCTTTGCTCACGCTATTTTCCTGCAATCCGTCGCCCAAATGACGTACGGGACTAACCGTAAGGACAACTTGCTTACCGCGCAAAACCCCATCAAAAAGTCTCCCATACATCTCGACAATCTCTTCGACAGACAAGCGTCTGCGCGAGAACTCCGATGCAGGTTGCTTATGACAATTTGCCACTACCCTGCCCTCGCGCTCATACACCCACGCTGTGCCGAAGGTCAGAATCACCCAATCGGCTTCGCGCAGAGCCTTCGAGCCTTGCGCCACCGCCCTATTCAGATTTGCGAACACCTCGGTCTGCGTTCTTCCATCAAGCGAGGAGTGGGCATCGAAGGAGAAAAAGTTTTCGCGTCCCTCGCGGATATCGCATACTGCAAACGCTCTACTATCGGCCAAACGCTCCATTGCAGCAGCGATAGAGAGGGGGTTAAACAGCACCCCGAGAGGGTTTGTCGTAACCGAGAATTTCGCCCTCGACAATCGCTCCGAAATCCTCTCGGCAAAGCAGGAACCAAGCGCAAAGATCTTTGCTCTATGGTCTACCCTCTCAGCAAGAGGCGCAAGCGATATTTCGGTACGAAACTTCACGGCTCGAAGCAGAACTATTTGTTAATTTTCGCCCACGAGTCCTTCAGTGTCACCGTACGATTGAATACAAGGTGATCGGCTGTCGAGTCGGTATCAGGGCAGAAGTAACCCACACGCTCGAACTGGAAGGTTGTACCGATTGGAGCACCCTTCAATGCCGGCTCCAAGTAGCCCTTGGTAACGATCAACGACTCAGGGTTAAGGTTATCCTGCCATGAGGTCTGTCCCTCCGAAGTATCGTACGGATCCTCTGTCTTGAACAGTGGATTATACAAGCGTACCTCCGCCTCGACAGCGTGCTCGGCCGAAACCCAATGAATAACACCCTTCACACGACGGCCATCGCTCGACGAGCCCTCACCCGACATCGGGTCGTAGGTACAGCGCAACTCAACGATATTGCCCTCATCGTCCTTAACGACCTCCTCGCACTTGATAAGGTACGAATAACGCAAACGTACCTCATTTCCGGGCGAAAGACGGAAATATTTCTTTGGAGGATTCTCCATAAAGTCATCACGCTCGATGTAGAGAACCTTCGAGAATGGCACCTCGCGCATACCTGCCTCGGCATCCTCAGGATTATTTACAGCCTTGCGCATCTCGACCTTGCCATCCTCCCAATTTGTGATAACCACCTTGAGCGGATTTAGAACTGCCATACGACGCTCGGCAACCTTGTTCAAGTCCTCACGAACGCAGTACTCCATTTTACCCAAGTCGATAACATTGTCGCGCTTGGCAACACCCACCATCTCGGCAAATGCTCGCACCGAAGCAGGCGTGTAGCCCTTACGACGCAAAGCGCAGATAGTGGGCATTCGAGGGTCATCCCAACCCGAAACGGCACCCTCCTGAACAAGCTTCAAGAGGTTACGCTTCGACATCATCGTATAGGTCAAATTCAGACGAGCAAACTCGTACTGGTGCGATGGATAGATCTCCAATGCCTCGATAAACCAATCGTACAACGGACGATGCACGTCGAACTCCAAAGTACAAATCGAGTGGGTGATATTCTCAATTGAGTCGCTCTGTCCGTGAGCGTAGTCGTACATCGGGTAGATGCACCATTTGTTGCCTGTGCGGTGATGCTCGGTGTGCAAAATACGGTACATAATAGGATCACGGAAGAGCATATTAGGGTGCGCCATATCGATCTTTGCACGCAACACCTTCTCACCATCGGCGAACTCGCCGGCACGCATACGCTCGAACAAATCGAGGTTCTCCTCTACCGAACGATCGCGCCAAGGCGATGGCTTTCCTGGCTCGGAGACTGTACCACGATTCTGGCGAATCTCCTCCTGGGTTTGGTCATCGACATACGCCAAGCCCTTCTTGATAAGGACAATAGCCCAATCGTAGAGCTGATCGAAATAGTCCGATGCATAACGCTCGATAGCCCAATCGAAGCCGAGCCACTTGATATCGCGCTTGATAGAGTCTACATACTCGGTATCCTCCTTTACAGGGTTGGTATCGTCAAAACGGAGGTTGCACTTTCCGCCATACTTCTTTGCCAAACCGAAGTTTATGCAGATACTCTTTGCGTGTCCGATATGGAGGTAGCCGTTTGGCTCCGGTGGAAATCGTGTCTGCACGTGCGACAAACCATTCGCAATAGACTCCTCGATAATCTCCTCAAGAAAGTTCAAAGACTTCTCCTTGACTTCAACATTTTCATTAGCCATAGTTCTCACTTTTTATTTTGTTCTTTTGTTTGCTTTATCGTATAGTTTTGGTGCAAGGTTTACACCGAGAGCAATAATCTGCTGGTTATACAACCTCTTGCCGTCGGTCTTTAACACCATCTCCGCCTTGACCTTGATGCGCTCCTCCCAAAATGTACGCTCGTAACCTATGCCCGTGCGGTTGTAGATATCCGTTGTAGTGCCATAGAAGGGATCCGAAGCGTAGAGGTCTGCACCATATATAGTTCCCTCCTTGCCTACCGAGTTGTATAGCGGTTGGAGATTTTTGCCCACATAGATATTGTTCGAAATAAAGACTCCCCAGCGACTCATTCTGAAGAAGAGTTCGCCACCCATAGGAGTCTCCCAGCCCTCCACCGCAACTCTGTCGCGCTGCAACGACTGCAGATAGCCGAGGCGGATATCAAAATCGAAAAAGGCTTTAAAATCGACTCCGATGTATGGATTTATAGTCATATTATCCACCACATTGTAGCGAAAATCGGCACGATTGGCATAGTGCTGCATCACAGCCGACGCTCCCGCATACATAACCTTCGCAAAGCGTCCCTCACCCGAAAAGAGTATGCGGAACTGCTCTCTCGTCTCGGCCGAGTACATTCCGTTCCAATCGGCCACCAACTCCGCAAAACCAATCTTGTTGCTATATTGGAGAGCCAATCCCTGCACCAAACGATTGTCGGCCAACCATGCGTTACTGAAGAAGGCCTCCGAGTAGCGACCAATCATCTTTTCGCGACGGAACAAGCCCGCAACGGCGCCATAGTTCTGGTTGCGGAATTGGTAGTATGCCACAAGGTCGATATCGTCAAGAAAACGCACCGAGCCGAACATCTTCTGCATATTGACACCGGCACCGAGCGAATGTTTCTCGTTCCACTCGTAGCGCAATACGGGCGCGAGCGAGATACCGAACAACGTCTCCGACGAGCCGAGATTCGAGCCCGAATACTCTGTATTGTCGAAATCGAAGTCGAACGAAGTATCCAGATAGAGTCGTTCATTCTGTGCTAAGGCACTGAATGATAGCAATAAAGCCACGATAAGTATGATACTCTTTCTAACCATTTCGCAAGTACGCGCGCATAAATCGGTCAAAAATAGTGAAAATTTTTCAAATAATGATTACTTTTGTGCGAAAATTAAGAACAAAAAAGAGCCAATGGCTGACGGCTAATGGCTATTAGCCCCAAAAATTCTATGAAAAAGACAACTAATGCCGAACTTGGCCGCCCTTCGGTCGAGGAGTTCCGCAAGATGGAAAAGATGCCTGTAGTGGTGGTTTTGGACAATGTCCGTTCAGCCCAAAATGTGGGTGCATTTTTCCGTACGGGCGATGCCTTTGCAGTCGAAAAAATAGCCCTCTGCGGCATCACTGCAACACCCCCTTCACGCGAGATTCACAAGAGCTCGTTGGGAGCAGAATTTTCGGTCGAATGGGCACATTTTCCGACCACCGTTGAATGCGTACAACAACTTAAGAGTGAGGGATATACCATTATTGCTATCGAGCAGATTGCAGAGTCTGTTATGTTGGACAAATTCGAGCCTGCTGCGGGCGAAAAATACGTCCTTGTTTTCGGCAACGAGGTAGAGGGCGTAGCGCAGGAGGTAGTCGATATTTGCGACTCGGCAATCGAGATACCTCAACTCGGAACAAAACACTCGCTGAATGTCTCGGTCTCGGGCGGCGTGGTGCTATGGAAATTCTTCGAGAATTTTCACAATTAAGATAAGAATTAAAAATCGACTACTAAGAGCGACGAGCAATTCATCGCTCTTTTTTTTATATATATTTCGTAAGCACCCTATTGCAAACATACCAACGCACTAGCAAAACAGCTCACAAAACTAATCAAACACATCGCAAACATCGTAGTAAAATCTTGTTTCAAATTCAGAAATAGGTGTTATTAAATTGCAGAATTATAGAACAAAAAGAGTGCGGACTAAATTCGTCTATTGGAAATTGAGGTCTTCGACTACCTGTGCACCCAAATATACGGAATAAAGCCCACACCAAGTTGCGATGTGAGCGCCAAACTTTATTCCACGGGTGCAAATTTGAAAGTGTCGAAGTTCCAATTTCCCAAAATAAAAATTAACGCTTTTTATCTCTATATGTCCCTATTGTTTGTTATCTAACCATAGGCAAAATTTGTTTTTCTTTTAACTAATTGCAAAGTTAAGGAGTTATTTTTGTTTTCGCAAAAGATAACCCCTAAAAATACCATAAACACTCCACTCTCCCCTACTTATGGTTATGCGGCTGCACTTATATACCCCCCATAGGGTGGGTATCGTTTTCGATACCTGTGTGGGCAAAGAGCTTGCACCTTGCGTGCTGGGTATCGTTTTCGATACCCGTGTTAGCGCGTGGCGCTCCTCTATGGAATGGTTGTCCCTTTTCTGCCAGGTATCGTTTTCGATACTTATATTGGTATGGAGCATTCCTTTGAGGTATGGTTTCCATCCCTCTCTGTCTGGTATCGCTTTCAATACCTATGTAGGTCGCCGACTCCCTATTATGTGCCGGGTATCGTTTTCGATACCTGTGTTGACAAAGAGCTTGCACCTTGCGTGCTGGGTATCGTTTTCGATACCTGTGTGTACAAAGAGCTTGCACCTTGCGTGCTGGGTGTCGTTTTCGATACCTGCAGCTATATGGCAGCACTTATACAGAGTATCTCTTACTTATAGTAGGTATCATTTTCGATACCCATGTTTGAGTGGAGCATTTCTTCGTGGTGCAGTTTTCCCTCTTGCTGTCGGGTATCGTTTTCGATACCTATGTAGAAGGAGGGGTTACTTGGTATGGTAGGAAACGACTTAATCGATAGATATCGAAGACTATACCTACTCTCTATTATATTATATACTTTTTTTTACAATAGGGTATCGAAAACGATACCTAATAGTTGGAAAAATCATATTTTTCGGGTACTTTTGTGATATAATACTATACGGCTATGACAAGCGAAGAATTTTTCAAGAACGAGAATCCTATTAAATGGTTATTTGAGCGATTTCCTGAACTGAATGCAGGGCAAGTTGCAAAGGCTATGGGTGTTAACGAGACTCTGTTCCGCAACTATATCAATGGTTCAAAGCGACCATCAGCTGACCGCATTGTTGATATTGAGAATTTCATTCAGAAACTCGGCAAGGAGCTCTCCGAAACACGCCTATTATAGTATTCTTACACCCTTGGGTATCGAAAACGATACCCAGCGAGAGGGGGGCGGCTTTTGAAATCGACATCAAAACCCTTGGGTATCGAAAACGATACCCGGCAATAATGGGGAAGCAGGAGGCTTTAGAACGCTGTCAGGTATCGAAAACAATACCCAGAAATGAGGGGGGGGGTACGCAAGAACCATTTACTATCCATTACTAACACTTAATAGCCATTACTCGCCGTTAATTGCCTTTATTGTCAAAAAACTTTCAGTTTTTAATATTTATTTTTTAATTTTGCACATACAAGCCTCCTATGCTAAAAATCGGAGGTAGCAGCGGTATTAAAAGTCATAAAATCAGAGGCGGTTAGGCTATTTTCTTGCCAAGCAAGGAGCCGAATCCGCAGTATACTTAGGCGTATGCAAGGAATTTGGCTACCGCAGATTGGGGAGAAAAGAGTTAACCGAAATGATTTTTAATTTTATGATTCAATCAGAACAAATTAAAGAGCTTGTAAGGCGTCTGGATACGCTGGGGAGGTGTCTTTGACATCGAACAGAGGAAAATAGACCTCCAAAACGAGGAGGAGAAGACTCTTGAGCCCGACTTTTGGGAGAATCCCGAGAAGGCGCAGGAGCAGTTGCGCAAAGTCGCCTCGATAAAGAGTTGGGTTGAGGGCTATGAGGAGGTGCGCAAGGCTGTGGATGAGGTGGAGCTGATGCCCGAATTCATCACCGAGGGGCTTGCCTCCGAGGAGGACGCCGAGAAGGCCTACATCCGCGCAATGGAGCTTGTAGAGAAGCTCGAACTTCGCAATATGCTCTCGGGCGAGGAGGATAAGATGGGTGCGATAGTAGATATCAACGCCGGAGCAGGTGGCACGGAGGCTCTCGATTGGGCTTCGATGCTGCTCCGAATGTACACCCGTTGGTGCGAGGCTCACAACTACAAGGTTAAGATGCTCGATTTCCAAGAGGGCGACGAGGTGGGGGTAAAATCGTGCACTATGGAGGTGGAGGGCGACTTTGCCTACGGATACCTCAAGAGCGAAAATGGCGTGCATCGTTTGGTGCGTCTTTCCCCTTTCAATGCCAACAACAAGCGACAGACGACATTCGCCTCGGTGGCGGTTACACCTGCCGTAGACGACACTATCGAGGTAGTGGTAAACCCTGCCAATATCGAGTGGGAGACCTATCGTTCGAGCGGCGCAGGAGGTCAGAATGTGAATAAGGTGGAGACTGCCGCGCGACTCCGCTACCATTTCAAGGACGAGCAGACGGGCGAGGAGATATCCTATGTAATTGAGAATCAGGAGACTCGTTCACAACTAATGAACAAGGAGAATGCAATGCGCATACTCCGCTCGAAGCTCTACCAATACGAGTTGGAGAAGCGTCGCGCTACACAACAGGCTATCGAGGCCGACAAGAAGAAGATTGAGTGGGGGTCGCAAATTCGCTCGTATGTGCTTGACGACAGGCGAGTTAAGGACCACCGCACAGGCTTCCAAACCACCGATTGCGACGGTGTTCTCGATGGCGATTTGGATGGATTTATCAAGGCCTATTTAATGGAATTTTAGCACAATGAGACAACTTTTATCGATACTTTTGTCACTCATTTGCGTGGCGACCACATCGGCAAAGGTGGTTTGCGGTGCAGAGTGTACAGACGAGTGGAGGCGCATACTGCAAGGTAAGCGCGTGGCGTTGCTTGCCAACCACACAGCCACCGTCGAGGGCAAGCACCTTCTCGACAAGATGTTGGAGGAGAAGGTAAATGTCATCGCCGTAGTAGCTCCGGAGCACGGCTTTCGCGGAACGGCAGATGCCGGAGAGAAGGTAAGCTCGTCAATTGATACAAAGACGGGGTTGCCAATATGGTCGCTCTACTCGGCAAAGAGTCGTCGTCTGACACCCGAGCAGGTGGCGCAGTTCGACATTATTGTTGTGGATATGCAGGATGTAGGACTCCGCTTCTACACCTACTATATAACAATGCTCTCGGTGATGCGAAGTGCTGCCGAGGGAGGCAAGAAGGTGGTTGTATTCGATAGACCCAACCCCAACGGAATGTATGTCGATGGCCCAATCCTCGATATGAAATACAAGTCGGGCGTGGGTGCGCTACCGATCCCCGTAGTACATGGCTTGACCATGGGCGAAATTGCCAAGATGGCGATTGGCGAGGGGTGGTGCAAACCTTGCGCCTTGGAAGTTGTACGATGCAAGAACTACACCCACCAAACACGCTACACTCTGCCGATAGCACCATCGCCAAATTTACGTTCGCAGCAGGCGATACTGCTCTACCCTTCCGTATGTCTTTTCGAGGGTACGATATGCTCGCTCGGACGCGGAACAGACCACCCATTCGAGGTCTACGGGCATCCCGACATCAAAGGTGCAACATTCTCATTCACACCGCGTTCCGTTGCAGGCGCAAAGTATCCGCCACTACTTGACAGGAGGTGCTACGGAGTCGATCTGCGAGGCATTCCGCACGAACAGATTATCGCCAACGGTTTCAACCTCGAGTATGTGATTGATGCCTACAAACGAGTCGGCAAAGGCGAGTCGTTTTTCACTCCGTTTTTCGAAAAATTGGCAGGTGTGGATTACATCCGCAAGATGATTATCGAAGGTCGCTCGGCAAACGAAATTCGTGCCGTATGGCAGAGTGACTTGGAGGCGTACAAAATTCTCCGCCGAAAATATCTGCTCTACAAGGAGTAGGAGGAAGTATTGGGAGTTGGGAGAGATGGAAGAGCTAATTTTTAACTCTTAATTTTTAATTCTTATCTTTGCACTCGATGATCGATAGAGATACCGCACAGGCTTCCAAACCACCGATTGCGACGGCGTTCTCGATGGCGATTTGGATGGATTTATCAAGGCCTATTTGATGGAGAATTAAGAACTTCTCTATATTTGTAGTAAAGGGTGTGATATCTGAATAGGTATTACACCCATTTGTTTTCTCTGTATATATAGATTCCCACTTCACAGGCTCAAATGGTCGTTTCGCGCACCTGTTTGGGCGATTTGCCGGATATCTGGAATACCCGAAATGACTTTTAGGTAAATTTGTAATACGACATTAAAACCTATTTTTTTATGAGGGATTTATACAGACCCATTTTATTATCATTTGTGCTACTTGTGTTATGTGTTAGGAGTGTTGAAGCCAAGCCTACTACCACCTCACAAGAGCAAGTGCGAATTAGCGGAGCGGTCAAAGACGAAGCAGGAGAGCCGATAGTTGGAGCAACGGTCTTTGTCAAGGAGAATGGTGCCATCGGGGCTGTTGTCGATGAGCAAGGACGATATACACTCACCGTACCTGTCGGCACTACGCTAAATGCTTCATTTCTGGGCTTCGAAACAATGGAACGCAAGGTTATAAAGGGTATCTTGCACTACGATTTTATTTTGAAGGAGGAGAGTCTTAAACTTGATGAGGTTATTGTCATCGGTTATGGAGAGGTTAAGAAGAGTGACCTTACAGGCTCTGTTTCGACAGTCGGAGTTCGTAACTTTGGTGACCAACCGGTCAAAAGCGTGTCGGATATTCTGCAGGGACGTAGTTCGGGTGTTGAGGTTACAACCGTAAGCGGTATGCCCGGTGCTTCGGCGAAGGTGCGTATTCGTGGTACTACCTCCATAAATAAGAGTAGCGACCCGTTGTATGTGATTGACGGAATAATCTCTTCGAGTGGTCTTGATGGTTTGAATCCACAAGATATTCAGTCGATGGAGATACTGAAAGATGCCTCCTCGACGGCAGTTTATGGCTCACGAGGCGCAAATGGTGTTGTGCTTATAACCACCAAAGGGGGCGGGCAAGGAAAGGCTCGCGTATGGCTCGATACAAAGGTCGGGGTGTCGGATGTTCGCAAAAACTACAACCTACTCAACCCTTACGAGTATGCTCTTGCTTTGAATGATATTAAGGGTGCAGGTATGATATCAGATGATGATTTGGAGGCTTATCGTACAGGGGATAAGGGAATCGACTGGGTTGATTTGATGACTCGCACCGCCATAACACAGAACTACAACCTCGGCATCTCGGGCGGAGCAAAGCGTGTCCGTTACCTTATCTCTGGAAATATGCTCGACCAAGAGGCCGTAACCATCAACTCGAAATATATGCGCTATGGTGTTCGTGCCAACATCGATGCGGATGTAAGGCGTTGGTTGTCGGTGTCGATGAAACTGAATGGTTCGATACTGCATCAAAAGAATGGCGCACCAAACTGGTTCCACGTTTTGAACTTCTCGCCTACAATGGAGTTGCGTGATCCCGTGACAGGCATCTATAATAACGACCCATATAACATCGGTACGGGTTATAATCCGTATGGTGTGATGACCGAAAATTATAGCGATTCGTATAGTTACAACCTCAATGCCAATGCGCGATTGCTATTCAAGATTGTCAAAGGGCTTACACTCTCGGTGCAAGGAGGTTACGACTATGACCACGCCCCTTCGTATGCCTTCTCTTCGAGTAAGTTGGCTCCCGGAGCAACAAGTTCGATGTCGAATGCGTCGGCTATGCATCGCTATTGGCAAAATACAAACAACCTTGCATATAGCGGTACATTCAATGGCCACACCATCTCGGCAAATGCTGTATGGGAGATTAGTGGCGTTGTGGATACGGCTCTCTCGATAAGTGGTTCGGGATTAAGCAACGAAAGCGTAGGCTATTGGGATGTGGGAAATGCCGCAGTGCGTAGTGAGAGCAATGGCTACACCGAGTCCTCGTTGATGTCGGGCATTGTACGCCTTAACTACGACTACAAGAAGCGATATTTCATTACGGCGGCCTTTCGTGCCGATGGCTCCTCGAAGTTCCGGAAGGGTAATCGCTGGGGTTTCTTCCCTTCGGCGGCTGTGGCGTGGGATATTGCGCAAGAGAACTTTATGAAAAACCAGAAGGTTGTCGAGCATCTGAAAATCCGCGCAAGTTATGGAGTTACGGGCAACGAGGGAATATCGGCTTATAGTACACTCGGAATGTTGTCGGCAACCTCTTATGGTTGGGGTACTTCGACGGGCTACACAGGTTATTGGGGCAACACTTTTGCTACGCCCGACCTTACTTGGGAGAAGACTACGCAGTACGATGTAGGTTTAGACTTTACAATCTATGGTATCAACTTCTCGTTCGATTGGTTCAAAAAGAGTACGATGGATTTGCTATTCCAGAAACAGGTGCCTTACTACAACGGAGGTGGCACATTCTGGGTAAATCAGGGTGCGCTTGATAATAGGGGTTTCGAGTTGTCGCTCAATACCTTTGTGATAGATAGAGCCGTGAAGTGGGAGACCTCGGTGAATGCCACATATATCAAAAATACTATTGTCGATTTGGCAGGCAACGACTTTGTGCTGACCTCTAATTACAGCGACCTCGGTGGGGCGATGTCGATAATGAAGCCCGGCTATCCACTCGGTTCATTCTATGTTTATGATTGGGTGGGATTTGACGATGAGGGTGCAAACCTCTACCGCAAAGCAGATGGAACACTAACCACAGCCCCAACATCGTCTGATCTTGTTATAAAGGGGCAAGCAACGCCAAAATGGACTCTCGGCTGGAACAATACCATATCGTGGCGAGGTTTGTCGCTCAACATATTCTTCAATGGCGCATTCGGTATGGATAGGTTGAATATGAGCCGTTTCACGACCGCCTCGATGAGTGGAGTGTCGCGCTTCATCACACTGCATGATGCCTATTTCTACGGTTGGGACTATGTCGAAGATAAGAGCAAAGCGAAGTATCCGAGTGTGAAGAACTCCGATAATAAAAGTTATGCAAATTCGGACTTTTGGTTGGAGGATGCCTCATTCTTCAAGTTGAAGAACATCACTCTGTCCTATATGATACCTCGCTATGTAACTCGCTTTGCCGAGATACACCTCTCGGTAAGTGCGCAGGATGTCTTCACTATCACAAAATATCAAGGTATGGATCCAGAGGTATATAACGGAGGTGACGGCTTGGATTATGGCGCATATCCTGTACCTCGAACATTTACTTTTGGTGTAAAACTCGTATTCTAAAAAAAAGATGATACTATGAAAAAGATTCTATATATACTATCATTCGTTGTGGTAGTAGCATTTACCTCCTGTACCGAATTTTTGGAGGAGAATCCCTATGGAAAGCAGTCAAGCGACAATTTCTTCTCGCAAAAAGAGGATTTGGCTGCATCGCTAAATGCGCTCTACTCGGTGGTTGCTACTTCGCAAGCACAGAATAACTATGTTGGCACAAATTTTCTTGCAGGAGATGATATCACAACCCATCCCGCCAGCAACAAACAGCCATTGCGCGAATACGACCAATATAGCGTAAATGATAATAACTCGTGGATGCTGTCATTGTGGGAGCAACGCTATAAGGTTATCAAGGCGGCAAATTTCATCATCAACAACGCATCGCGCACTCCCGATGTGTCGAAGGAGACGATAACAGAGGCTGTTGCACAAGCGCATTTCTGGCGTGCATACTCGCTATTCTACCTCGTTACTACTTGGGGCGAGGTGCCGGTGATGCTCAATGAGGAGATTAACTACAACGCCAAAGTGTGGTCTGTCGAGGATATCTATTCGCAGATTATCTCCGACTTGGAGGTTGCCGAAGCGGGTTGTCCTGTAACCTATTCGGGCGCACCATATCATAATGGCAGTATGAATGTAGCAGTATCACAACCTGCGGTTAAAGCGGCTATGTCCTATATCTATATGTGTATGGCTGGTTGGCCTCTCAATAAGGGAGCGGAGTACTATGCGTTGGCGGCCGATAAGGCTGAAGAGGTTATTGATGCAGTCGATAGTGGTACATATCAATATCGCCTGCTCGACAACTATGCCGATGTCTATTCAGTGAAATACACACAGGCTAACCCCGAAGTTCTGCTCGGCATATTCTACCATCGTGATCGTACTCCGCAGATGATGCCACTTACCGATTTGCCTGACGATATCGCTTATGGCGGTTGGGACGATACGCACGGAGAGATTAAGTTTTGGAAGGAGTTTCCCGATGGACCGCGCAAGGAGGCAACCTATTTACCGAAGTTGCCATTCAAAGATGGCGAAAATACGGTGTTGCGTGATTGGTGGTACGACAACAATGCTACCAGAAAGGCCGTTGCCCCCGTGTTCAACAAGTCATCGGAGTCCTCAATTCGTGGCGAGGAGTTCGATTACACCTCTCCACTTGCTCCACCACAGTTTGGACAGAAGACCATACAGGTCATTCGCTTGTCGGAGGTATATTGCTGGTATGCCGAGGCTTCGGCTCGTGCGGGCAAAGTTACAAATAAGGTTGTAGAGGTACTAAATCGTGTGCGTAATCGTGCCGATGGAGCGCAGAGCAACCGCTACTCGATGTCGATGTCGGCAGAGGAGATCGCCGAGGCGGCATACAACGAACACGGTTGGGAGATGGCGGGCTACTATTGGTGCGGATTTGCCCCACGAGCAAGAGATATGTTCCGTATGAATCGTTATAAGGAGCATTTCGAAGTTCGCAAGAATAATGAGCCTATCGAGGTTGTAGAAGGCTCGGGAATATTCCGCAAAGAGGCGGTGTCGGTAATCGGCGAATGGAACGACAGCAAGATGTATTGTCCTTATCCTTATGCAGATACGTCCTATAATCCGGGATTGAAAAATTGATATAGAGAACTTGCCAAAGATAATTCTTACTTTTTGTGCAAAGGTGGTGAAATAGATTGATATATTCTCAAAATTTTCACTACCTTTGCACTCGATGATCGATAGAGAGACCATAGATAGGATTTATGCCGCGGCAGATATAGTCGAGGTGATAAACGATTATGTTACGCTCAAAAAGAAGGGCGTAAACTATCAGGCGTGCTGTCCGTTCCACAACGAGAAGACCCCTTCGTTTGTTGTATCTCCATCGAAAGGTCTGTTCAAGTGCTTCGGTTGCGGCAAGGGTGGCAATGCAGTATCGTTTGTCAAGGAGCACGAAAATGTCTCCTATCCCGAGGCTCTGAAGATTGTCGCCAAGAAATATGGCATCGAGGTCAAGGAGCGCGAAGAGACCGAAGAAGATATCCGTCGCAATAATGACCGCGAGAGTATGTTTATGCTCAACTCGTGGGCGTCGGACTACTTCATCAACACGCTTCACAACACCGACGAGGGCATCAGCATAGGTCTATCCTATTTCCGTCAGCAACGTGGATTTTCAGAGGCCACAATACGCAAATTCGGTCTTGGATTCTGCCCTTCGGGTGGCGACAAGATGACACAGGATGCCCTGCGTGCCGGCTACAAGGAGGAGTTCCTCCTCTCAACCGGTCTTTCGATTAAGCGCGAGAGCGATGGTGCCGTTTTTGACCGTTTCCGCGAACGCGTAATGTTCCCCGTACACAATGTTTCGGGTCGCATCGTAGCTTTCGGAGGCCGAACACTCCGCACCGACAAGAAGGTTGCCAAATATCAGAACTCACCCGAGAGTGAGATTTACAGCAAGAAGAACGAGATATACGGTCTTTTCTTTGCGAAGAAGGCAATCCAGCAACAGAACTACGCCATTATGGTCGAGGGTTACACCGACGTTATCTCGATGCACCAATCGGGAGTCGAGAATGTTGTTGCATCGTCGGGAACATCGCTCACAACCGAGCAGATACGACTCTTATCGCGTTTCACAAAGAATATAACCGTTATGTACGATGGTGACTCGGCAGGCCAGAAGGCTTCGTTGCGCGGTATAGATATGATACTCAAAGAGGGCCTGAATGTTCGTGTGGTACTATTGCCAGCCGAAGATGACCCCGACTCGTTCGCCCGTTCGCACTCGGCAGAGGAGGTGCGCGACTACGTCGAGCGTAACAGCCAGGACTTCATCTCCTACAAGGCAAAACTGCTCCTCTCGGATGCCGGTGACGACCCGATTAAGCGCAGCGAGGTTATTCGCGATATGGTTCAGTCCATATCGGAGATCCCCGACTCGATACAACGTTCGCTCTACATCAAGGAGTGTGCCGTGTTGATGAACATAGGCGAAGAGGTACTCCTTCGCGAGGTGGCAAGAGGGCGTATGCGTTCGTTAGGTGATCGCGAGGCTGAGGAGTTCGTAAACCGCGAGAGTCGACAATATTGGCGACGTCGCGAGGAGGAACCTGCAACGAGCGAGGAGGGCATACACTTTGGCGACTTGACCATTGGCAGCAGCCTGGAGTCAATCGAGCGCGAATTGATATATTATCTTGTCGTCCACGGTACCAAGAACTACGAATTCCGCGAGGGTCGCAAGCTGATACCTATGAATGTTGCCGAGACTATTCTCGACGAGATGGAGGTGGATAATATGCGCTTCCACAATGCGGCATACAATAAGATTTACGACCTCTACTGCGAAGCACATAGCAAGGGGCATATTCTTCTGCCGGACGAGCTGACCGCCCATAGCGATATAGAGGTATGCGACGCTGCAACAGATCTGCTTTTCATCGACGACCAATACGCCATGAGCGAGATATGGACAAAGAAGGATGTGCATACAACCACCGAATCGGAGGTGTTAGGCAAGGGCGTACCGAAGGCTATGCAGCTCTTCAAAACCAAGATTGTAACGGGAATGTTGGCAGAGTTGCAGGCTAAATTGCAGGACGAGAACCTCAGTGAGGAGGATCAATTGGAGATAGCATCGCAGATGGCAAAACTCAATCGACTGAAGGTTATGTTAGCACGCAAAACAAATCGATTGACAATATAAGCAAAATGAGAGTGTCCAAAAAATGGGGTAATGATGCCAAAAGAGTCTTGTTAGAGAGATTCTTCTATTTTTAACTTCTTGGCGGTCTTGACTCCGAGTTCACGGATACCCTCGACACGAGAGATGATATTACCCTTTCCACTCGACAACTTTTTGTGCGCCTCCTCGTAGACTGCATTAGCCTTGTCGATATGTTTACCGACCTCCTCCAGGTCGCCAACAAAACTGACAAACTTATCGTACAATTTACCTGTTTCATCGGCTATCTTCAGCGCATTTTTGGTCTGCTTGTCACGCATCCAAAGTTGATACATCAGCTTCAGCACCGCTATC